>JASFHC010000133.1:0-6690 GCA_050123435.1 Desulfobacterales bacterium | reverse complement strand
ACTTCAGTGGCTGTGGCGGCGGACACAATACACGCGCCGATCACCACACCGTGGTCCGAATTCTTAGCTGCCCAAACCGGCGGCATAGTATCGCTGTCCCTACCACTGTAAGTAATAACTCTGGTTTTCACTCCATTGGGATCTTCCGCCCTTTCTGAATAATTCGCTAGGTCTGAAGAGGTCAAGGTGCATCTTGCGTTGGGATGAGATATGGGGATCTCTTTTCCGTTTTCATCGGTTATTCTCGGTTCCCATGGCCCTTGAAAATTTATTCCTTTGAGCGGGGGATCTTCACCATCTCCTGTCCAGCGGGGAACACCGTTATCGTCAATGAGAACATTAGACCAGATAACTTCTGTTCCGGGCTTTCGAAGAAGTTCCATAAGATTTGGATCGCCTTCCCAGTTGACATCTTCGACAATACCGAAAATACCGCATTCCGGGTTTATTGAGCAGATGGCACCGTTTTCATCAATCCACATTTGTGCCAGATCGTCACCCACAAAATGGTTGCCTGCCATGGCTGTGGTGGTTTTTCCACATCCGCTGGGAGCGGCGCCGGCACACCAGGTTATCCGACCCCCGGGCCCATCTATACCGGTAATAAACATATGTTCCGACAGCTCATTGCCCCTGTTTTCATACACGGCCTTGTCCACGGAAAACCGGTGATTTCCTTTTTTCAGCAGCAACGTATTTCCAGCATATGTGCAATTAAAACTGTAGGTGGTTTGATAACTTCGATCCATAAATACCCGTGCGTTGGGAAGATCTTCAAGCCTATTCAGACCTTCACTGTGGATATTGGTGAAGAAATGTCCCAGACGGTCAACCTCTTTGTCAAAATCGGAAAACGTATTTCTGTAAAGGATTTCCGCACTGTGGGACACATATGTTGAACTGGTAATCTCCAGAGCGGGATTGGATGCAGGTGCACCCACCGGACCGCGCATATAAAACCCGACGATCATGGTTTTCCCATACATAATACCCGTCATTTTATCCCGGATGTCTATGAGCGCTTCCGCCCTGTCCATTTTGTTGGCCAGAGAACTGACATGTTCACCGGGATTGGTAATATAAAACGTACGGTCTATTATGCGGCCCTGTTCATATTTGAGATCATAATGGATGGTATGTTTGTCCATGGGGAGTTTGACTTCCTCTCCCTTATTTATAGACATTTCTCTGATATGCTGTTTATCTTTTTCAGATCCGGTATTGATAAAAACTGCCTCCGGCTCACACATGGCTATTGCATTGGCGATTTTAATAACGACTTCGGAATGTGTTATTTTTTGGATCCGAGATAGACTGGTTGGGTCTAATTTATTTTCAAAAAGCTTCATCGCCGCTTCAAAAGTTTTGATACCTCCTATTTCAGTTACGATGTCTATCCCCTTTTTTTTCTGTAACATTCGGTTTCTCCTTTATTAAATTGAATCGACGACGATATCGCTCAGATTTCTTTTGGGCACATGATGGACCCCCTGATTGTCCCGCCAGTACCGGATATTATTATCAGGGCCGACAGGATCTATCACAATTTGTTCTTTGGGTTTTCCGATTGCAATTACAAGAAGTATTTTAAACTGCCTGCTTATATCCAGTATCTCGCTGAGCTGCTGACGGTTTATGGCTAGGAACATACATCCGGCGAGCCCCTTTTCTCTGGCGCCTAATAGAATGCTCTGACCGGCAATACCACAATCGTATCCAATATAAGGATTGGATTTTTCACTGTCACCGAGCATAATAATATATCCTGCGGGCCGTTCTCCTTGTTTGGGGCCGGGCCAGTTCTTTAGATATGCCGCCCATCCAAGGCATGAAAATACTTGAGCGTTTTTCTCAGGGGTAGTGCAAAGGATGTATTTTAATGGCTGTAAATTTGCCGCTGATGGGGAAAGTCTTGCCAGATCGACCAGCTGTTTCAAGGTCTCCGGAGTTACGGCATGGTCCTGGTAAAATCTGCGGCAACTTCTGTTTTTTCTTATCAGATCTGCAATCATGGGTATGGGTTCTTCATTTATTACGAAGTTAAAAAAATAATTACCCGTGTATTATTTCCTGAACCGGCATGTTTTGACGAATCCAGATCAAGACCTTGTCAAACTCATCTTTAAATTCTGTAAAGGCTTTTCCCCTATGGCTGACACGGCTTTTTTCTTCTCTTGTTAACTCTGCAAAGGTTTTATTTAACGGGGGATAAAAAAAAATCGGGTCGTATCCGAATCCATTTAAGCCGGCAGGGCGTTCCGTGATCAGGCCTTGGCAACTAGCTTCATATGTCAGGGCAGGTCCTGTGGGAACTGCGATAGAAATGACGCATTCAAAGGCGGCATTTCGGTTGGACTTTCCTTTCATTTCGTCAAGAAGTTTCAAATACCTCTGTTCATCGGTTGCATTTTCGCCGGCGTAGCGTGCGGAATGGATACCCGGAGCACCATCCAGAGCTTCGACCAAAAGCCCTGAATCATCAGCTAGCGCCGGCAACCCCAGGATTTTCGCTGCGAAACTCGCTTTTTGATAAGCATTCTCATCAAAGGTCTTTCCATCCTCTTTCAGTAGGGGGATGGGGCCGAAATCATCCAGATTTTTAATCTCAACCGGAAACCCCTTCAAAAGATCCTTGATTTCTGCTGTTTTGCCTTGGTTACGGGTGGCAATAACGAGAGTAATCGATTTTTTCATTCAAACCTCGTATCATAGCAAAAATTATTTAAAGAACGAAAAATTTAATTTTATCATTGAAATATACCTGTTAAATAAAAGTGTTATTATAAATCATGGTTAGATCTTTGTAAAGTTTTTTCAATTGCTTGTTCAGGACAAACGCATTTGAACCCTATTCAGGGCGGGCGATCCACGACGGCATATATTTAATATTTTGAGTATTGAATCCCTCGGTCCAACACAGAAATTGGGCCTGAGGGGAGGTTTTGAAACCTAGCCCGATCGCTTATTGCACTAAAAAAAATTCTTTACACGTCAATTACTGCTGATATATTAGTCCCTCATCACACCATACGGCAAAAGAGAAATTTCAATATCAAGTTTAAGGATGGCGCTATGCATAAACTACTTACGGAATATCCTGGTCTGAAAATGCTGCTTTTGGGCAACGAAGCCATTGCCCGGGGGGCGATTGAGGCCGGAGTCGCTGTTGCAACAACATACCCCGGAACTCCCTCTTCAGAAATATCAACCAATTTTTTCCAGATATCCCGGGAAACCAACCTCTATTTTGAATTCAGCACCAATGAAAAGGTGGCACTCGAAGTGGCGGCCGCTACGGCAAATTGCGGCGTCCGAAGCATGTGTGTCATGAAGCACGTGGGAATGAATGTGGCTGCAGACGTTTTTATGACCCTTGCATACATTGGCGTTAAGGGAGGGCTTGTTATTGTTACGGCCGATGATCCGTATATGTTTTCGAGTCAGAACGAACAGGATAACCGGTATTATGGCAAATTTTCAGGATTGCCCGTGGTGGAACCGTCTTCGGTGCAGGAGGCCAAAGACATGGTTGCTTATGCTTTTGATATTTCAGAAAACCTTCAGCAACCGGTGATCTTCAGAACCACAACCCGAATAAATCATTCCACGGCCTCCGTGGTTTTTGGCAAAATCAAGGCGTCCCAAACCAGCGGTGATATTTCCAAGGATCCGTTTCATCAGGTGCCCGTTCCTGCGGTTGCCAGAAATCTTCATGCAAGACTGTTAAGCAAACTTGAAATCGCTGAAACCATGTCTGAAAACTCAGAGTACAATTTCGTCAAGGGCAACGGTGCCTGGGGAATTATATGCAATGGAGTAAGCTACACCTATGTGTCTGATGCGGTCAAAGACCTGAACTTAGAAGATCGAGTCAAGATATTGCGGATCGGATTTTCGCACCCCATGCCCCGAGCCATGATCAAAAGGTTTTTAAAAGAATGTGAAAAAGTGCTGGTTGTTGAGGAAGGTGAGCCGTTTATGGAAGAAACGGTCAAGATGTTGGCACAAGAGGAAAAATTAACCCTTCCCATTTTGGGAAAAAGTCAAAACTATTTTTCACGACTGTATGAATTCGATCCTGCCTTGGTAAGACAAGCCATGGCAACCTGTTTTGATGTGTCGTATACACCGGCCAAGATTCCGGATCTTTCCGATGTTCCTGAAATACCGGATCGTCCGCCCAACCTTTGTGCCGGATGCTCTCACCGGGCCACCTTTTATGCGGTAAAAAAGGCCTCGGAGGGTATGGATACCATTTGTCCCACGGATATCGGCTGCTATACCCTCGGATTCCTGCCGCCCCTTGCCATGGGAGATTTTCTGATATGTATGGGAGCTTCTGCAGGAGTCTCCTGCGGTTTTTCAATAAAGAGCAACAAAAAAGTCATTTCCTTTATCGGAGATTCCACCTTTTTTCATTCTGGAATACCCGGTTTGATTAATGCGGTTTATAATAAGCATAATTTCACCCTAGTGATTCTTGATAACGGTACCACCGCCATGACCGGGCATCAGCCTCATCCGGGTGTTGATATGAAAAAACTGGACATTGACGGGCATGGGATGGTGTCTATCGAAGAGATCGTTCGGGCTGTGGGGGTATCCCATGTTGCGGTTATCCGGCCGTATCGAGTTAAAAAGAGTATCGACGCCGTCAAAGAGGCCCTTAACTTTAAAGGGGTTTCGGTGGTGATATCCAAAGAAATGTGTACGTTGTACGCGAGGGGTCTAAAGAAAGCCCGGGGCAAGCCTTTTTTTGTTAGCGACAAATGTAAACATCATAGAGATTGTATCAATGATCTCGCCTGCCCGGCCTTTTTCATAGAGGATAACCGGGTGAACATCGATCCTGTCATGTGTTCGGGGTGTTCCGTCTGTGCCCAGATCTGCCCGGAGCATGCAATTCTACCCATTAGGGACAAATAAGAAACGTCTCAATAAGCTCTGGTGTGTTAATTGATGATATTAAACCGGTAACTGATAATAAAATGAAAAATATCTGAAACTCGTATGAAAGTGACCCTAAAGAAAAAACAGTGTCCAATAATTTTAATACAAACCGCCTAAAAACCGGTGATTATATATTTTTAGAGATAAATTATTTTATTTGCTGTTTTTCCTCAAGGTTCACTAACATACTCAAACAGTCAGATCTTTTTCATTTTATCACCAGTTGGCTCCATAACTTAATTAGTGCCCGTTCAAAAATCTATACGGGATACAAATACAGTTCCCAATGCAGAAATGAGCAATTTTTCGCAAGGTCAAGGAAATCAAGGAGTACCGCGGAAGCTTACACGTAGTACGCCGCACAAGTGATTCCGCAGATTGACGCAGGGATTGCGGAAAAGAGCCATTTCTGGGTGGAAACTAGTCGGGGATTGGATTCTTAGATGAATACAACAAGATTAATCATAGTGGCGGTGGGCGGACAGGGAAATCTTTTGGCTTCCAGGGTTATCGGAGAAGCTGCACTCCTTTCAGGCATTGATGTACACATGAGTGAAATACACGGCATGGCTCAAAGGGGAGGGGTGGTGGAATCCTCAATTGTGTTTGGGGAAGCCCTAAGCACCGTAATTTCGGATGGCGAGGCGGATGTGCTACTAGGGTTCGAGCCGTCGGAAACATTGCGGGCTTTACATAAATGCAATTTAAATACGGTTGTCATTACAAATTTGGCCAAGCTCCCATCTTTTACGGTGACCACGGGAAAAAGTGTTTATCCGGATCTGGATGAGCTCCAAGAGTTGATTCGCAAGAAAACGGCAAAGCTTATTGCCTTTGATGCAGCGGCCATGGCCGTCAAAGCCGGAAACGTCTTGTCCGTAAATATGGTTCTGCTGGGCGCTTTGATTCAGACTCAAACTGTTCCTCTGTCAGTCGAAAATGTCAAAGAAGCGATAATAAAAAGAACCCGAGAAGCGTTTGCCGAGTCTAACTTAAAAGCCTTCGATCTCGGGTTCTCCGCCGCCCAAGAACTTGGATAGTATGCTTCAAGAACTCTCCATTAAAAACTTTGCGATCATCGATGATCTTCAGATATCCTTTTCGGACGGACTGAACATTTTAAGCGGCGAAACCGGCGCCGGCAAGTCTATCATCATCAATGCGGTCAATCTTTTGCTGGGAAGCCGGGCAAATGCCGGGCTCATTCGTACCGGCAGCCAAACCGCGGAACTTGAAGCATTGTTTCAAATTGCAAAGCAAAGCGCGGTCGCCGATATTATGGAAAAAAACGATCTTCATCCCGAGAAAGGACTTCTGATCAGAAGAATTGTTTCTCGCAAAGACCGCCACCGGGTTTATATCAACGGTCATCTTGCCACCACTCAACTGCTGAATTTGATAACCGAGAGTCTGGCAAGTATATCCGGGCAGCACACGCATCAGAGACTCTTAAAAGAAGAGAATCAGCTGGAGATAATTGATCAGTTCGGAGATTTGATTTTTCTGCGAAATGAGGTTTCCGGGTGTTTTCATGACATACTCCCCTTGATCCGGAAGCTTGAAAACTTGAAGGCCAAAAAGGCCCGGCACGCCGAACACGTTCAGTTGCTTGAGTTCCAGCAAAAAGAGATCCGGCAGGCCTCCATAACTCCGGGAGAAGACGTGGCGCTTGAACAGGAACGAATCCTTCTGAAAAATGCAGAAGAACTTTTTCAGGCGGTTCACAGCAGCGTTGAAGCG
>JASFHC010000132.1:0-6711 GCA_050123435.1 Desulfobacterales bacterium | reverse complement strand
CTAAACTTTATTATATATCAAAAATAAATAAAAACTGTCAATAATAACCGTGTTAAAATAAAGACTTTTTAGGAGGTTATCGAGTTTAACTCTGCATCTGATCTTCGGATATAGCTCGGCTTAAACATACTGACATCATCCGTATCGTCATTTCTAAATTTATTCATGCTAAGATAAGCCACCGTTGACGCCCGAATCATATGTTGAAAAGAAGATGCAAAAAAAGCTGATGCGCCCATTATTTTTACTATCATCTGTTGATAAATCAACGCGCCATCGCCGATAAATAAACATGCTTCATTAAGGTCAACTACAGCTTTTTCAGGGGGAAAAACTTGCTCATCAGCCTCTTTTCTTAATTGGCCGTTTCGAAACTTGTATTTTGAAAAGTAAATCTCCCGTTTTCGTGCATCTATAAGCGGGCAGATAAGGTATGGAAAAAAAGACGCCTGCACGGCGAGCGCATCGAGGCTTGAAACCCCTACAATCGGTTTTCCCGATGCCATTGAAAGACCCTTGACCGAACTTATTCCAATACGCAGGCCGGTAAAACTACCCGGTCCCCTTGTAACGGCAAAACCATCCAATTCAGAAAGGTCCAGACCCGACAATCCCATGACTCTATTTATCATCTCCATTAAATGCTTGGAATGGGTCTGTTTCTTGGCGGTTGTTATTTCAGCCAACAAGGTTTTTTCTTTGACCACCGCAACGCTACAGCTCTTTGTAGCCGTATCGACGGCGAGTATTTTCATATCACACAGTCCGCCTAATATTTTCTTCAATAGCAAGGGAAAGAACTTCATCCATATTTTTTACAGGAACGAACTTGATTTTACGCTTTATGTGTAGCGGAATTTCTACCAAATCTTTTCTATTCTTTTCAGGAATAATAATTGTACGAATCCCCCCTCTTATAGCACCCAAAGCTTTTTCCTTCATCCCCCCCACCGGAAGGACTCTCCCCCTGAGTGTAATTTCACCGGTCATGGCGATATCCTTATTTACCGGTTTGTTCACTAAAACAGAAATAAGAGCGGTCGCCATTGCAATGCCGGCGGAAGGCCCGTCTTTGGGTATTGCGCCCGCCGGAACGTGAATATGAATGTCCTTGTTTTCAAAAACATCTTCTTTAACGCCCAGTAAAGAAAGGCTTGCCCGGGCGTAACTGAGGGCCGCCCGGGCCGACTCTTGCATAACATCTCCAATTTGGCCGGTTACGATTAGCTCTCCCTTTCCGCCGATTAAGGATGCCTCTACATACAAAACATCTCCACCGGCCTGGGTCCAGGCCAATCCAGTAGATAAACCGACCTGGCTCTTTTCCTTATCCATTTCGGGATAATATTTCGCGACGCCCAGATACTGTTGCAGATTGTTTTTTGTGATCCGAAAATGCCCTTTATTTCCTTCGGCAATTTTACGAGCCACCTTTCGGAAAAGAGACCCTATTTCACGTTCAAGATTCCTTAAACCGGCTTCGGAAGTATATTCTGTTATAATCTGATGTAATGCACCCGAACTTATAGATATATTTCTAGCCTTTAGACCATTTTCCTTTATCTGACGGGGGATAAGGTGCATCTGAGCAATTGTCTTTTTCTCTTCTTCCGTATATCCGGGAAGTGTAATAACCTCCATCCTGTCAAGAAGCGCTGACGGAATAGTATCGGTCAAGTTTGCTGTAAGAATAAACATAACCTTGGAAAGATCAAAGGGCAAATTAAGGTAATGATCACTGAAAGCAAAGTTCTGCTCAGGGTCAAGGGCCTCTAAAAGAGCAGATGAAGGATCTCCGCGAAAATCAGAGCCGAGCTTGTCAATCTCGTCCATCATGAAAACGGGGTTGTTTGTACCACACTGTCGTAAACCCTGCAATATGCGTCCGGGCAAAGCGCCGATATAGGTTCGGCGGTGGCCCCTGATTTCAGCCTCGTCACGGATGCCTCCCAAAGAAATACGGATAAATTTGCGTTTCATTGCCTGTGCTACGGCCTGCCCCAAAGAAGTCTTTCCCACTCCTGGAGGCCCCACAAAACATAGAATCGGGCCTTTCATTTTGGGGTTTAGCTTGCGTACGCTTAAATATTCCAATATACGGTCTTTCACCTTATTCAGCGCAAAATGGTCCTTGTCCAGAACCTTTTTGGCCTGTTTGATATCGATTACATCTTTGGTCGTTTTACTCCAGGGCATATCGACCATCCAGTCCAGATACGTTCGCACAACCGAAGCTTCTGCAGAGTCGGGATACATTTTTTCCAGACGTTTCAACTGCTTTAAGGCTTCTTTATCGGCTGCTTTTGACATCTTGGCACTTTTTATCTTTTTTTGGTAATCCTTTATTTCCTGTAACTTGTCATCACTCTCACCAAGTTCCTTGTGAATCGCTCTAACCTGTTCTCTTAAAAAGTAATCTCGCTGATTTTTTGAAATTTCATCCCTTACATCAGACTGGATCTTGGCTTGTACAGATGACAACTCCACTTCTCGCGCCAGCAAATCGTTTACTTTTTTGAGACGTTTAACCGGATCGATCATTTCAAGCAGAATTTGGGATTCATCAATTTTCAGTCTAAGATTTGACGCCACAAGATCCGCAAGTTTTCCCGGATCTTCGATACTTTCTAAAACCGCACTGACATCACTGGTCATTTCACCACGCAAAGACAAAATCTTTTCGGAGTGCTCCCGGATATTCCGCATCAGAGCTTCAATTTCTAGACTGATTGTTTTAATCGGGGGCTCAACAATAGTTTCAATTTTTACACGATATAAAGA
The DNA here is from genome assembly GCA_050123435.1 of Desulfobacterales bacterium. Classification (GTDB taxonomy): domain Bacteria; phylum Desulfobacterota; class Desulfobacteria; order Desulfobacterales; family UBA11574; genus S5133MH16. The sequence goes on along the minus strand of JASFHC010000132.1, from coordinate 3,930 downwards.
TTTTTTTAAAACGTATTTAATAATCCTTGCCTTCGCAATACCCTGGACAAGAGCTTTAATACTTCCATCAGGAAGTTTCAAAATTCGGAGTATCCGGCTAACGGTTCCAACGGTAAAAATTTGATCCGGCTTCGGGTTTTCTATGCCCGGGTCTTTTTGCGTTACGATTAACAAAAACCCGTCTTTTGAAACGGCTTCTTCCACAGCGCGAACCGATTTTTTTCGTCCAACAAAAAGCGGAAGAAGCATATCATTAAAAATCACAACATCCCTTACCGACAATAAAGGAAGTATGTCAGGAAAGTTTGTGTCCTTCTCATCTTCTTCAATAATGCTGATAAGGTCATCCTTGTCGGTTTCAGCCATTTTTTTCTCCTGATATCATTATATTAACCCTACTTATACAACCGCTTAACGATTCTGTCTAATTACCTAAAACCCAGCCCGGACAAGCCGGAAATAATAAATCACAAGAAATCAGAGTTTAGGTAATAAAACGTGTTGAATTCTATTTATTACAAAATTGACCAATATTATAAGACATAATTCTTTATTGACAATATCACCTGTAATGATTTGGCATATCAATCCGTCTTAAATCAAGAGTCTTGACAGCTTCTTTTCTCCGAATTTCATGGGAATCACTATGGCAAGAATGTTAATTATAAAAGCTAATGCAAACGATCCGATTATCCATATCCACATAAACACACTTAATGGGGTTTCTTTTATTCCGGCCATAAAAAGGTTGTAAACAGGGCCTGCTTCAATGATGATTACGGCGCCTATATATCCTGTGCATGTTATCATAAAGAGAAGCCCGCCAAAACCAGTGACGGTTTGTGCCGGGTTTTCCGATTTAAAATCTGGATACGCCGCGCCGAGGCCTATCCCCATAGAGACAACACCGGGAACCATAAAAAAAATATTCACTATTGAAAGTCCCATCATAAAGGGAGAAACCTTGAGCAGAATGTTTGTTGCGACAATCAGGATCTCGGTTAGCACCAGCAGAGGTAAATAATAGATGATGAACTTTATCCAGAGATAGTTAGCAAGTGCTATTGGAGACGATTTTACCAACCAGAACGCCTCCTTTTCAGTGCTGACGGCAGGATAAGCGAACCGAGCGGCAACGGCGATAAGTACGAAGCCCGCAAGACCCATATTCAGGAACGAAAGAAGATTTTGTAAGTATACGGTTTCTATGGGGGCTTTTTCAAGGGGCAGCACATTGAAATTGTAAATATAAATAACAACAAGGGCTGCGATAAGAAATAGTTGTGACCACTGTGTCTGGTCTCGGAAGAAAGTTCTGACCTCCTTTATTGCAAACGCCCTGACCGGCCGTGAAAAAAATCTTAAGAAACGTCCACGGGTGGTTTTGTAATTAAACAGGCGAATCTGTGCGGTTCTTGTCTTTGAAAGCCCTTTAAAATAAACGGCTTCTGCAATGATTATAACCATACATACCATCACTCCGGCGAAACTCCATAAAAGCACAACCTGAAACATCCCTTTCGCAATATTACCATAAAGTAAAGCCTTCATGCTGTCAAATGCCCATGTGCTGGGAAGATATGGCGGCGCAGGGGTCTTTAAGGCCTTAAGATAAACAAGTGCGGTTGCAAAAGTTTCGGGATTAACCAAACGTTCCGGACGTAAAAATCGAAATGCAAAAAAGAGTACCAGAAAAACGCAAAGTCCGATAAATATACATATATTTCTTATACGGCTTGCCGCTAAAAAATTCACAGCGGTTATAACCAGAACGGCGCTTACACCTGATGCAATGATCGAAAGGGATAACAGTGTCATTAGAATATTGGTATAAAAAAGGAAGCCGGTTTGATAAACAATGCCGTATGAAATAAATACGGGGAGCGTATATACGATGACCATCCACGAACTGTCTGCAGTGCTTTCTATCCACCTTGAAATAAAAACCTTGTAACTTGGAACCGGCATGGAGTGTACAAGAGACAGGTCTCTGCTCAGATACAGCTTGGAGAGTGAGGTGAGAATGCTGCTGAAAACAAGAAGGAAAAAAAAAGTAAGGAGCACCATGGAAAGCAGCTTGCAGGCAAGGATATCTCCCAACTCCGCTATCTCCTTGAAATAGCCAAGAACCCGCAGTGAAACAGCAAATATCCCTCCCCAAAAAAGCATACCGATGGTTCCAAACAACAAAAGTTTAAATAAGCCGCCCGTGTTGTTTTTTGAAAATTTCTTGCCTTTAAAAGAACGAATCCTTGGCATTATAAGTGTGATGATATGTTTCATGCTTCTGTTAATCTAATGAATACTTTTTCAAGATCGGCATCTATTTCATTGATTTCTCGTCTTAAATTTTCAGGAGTTCCTGAAGCGATCAGCACTCCCTTATGGATGATACCGATACGATCACATATATCTTCCGCCACCTTCAGGGTATGGGTCGAAATGAAAATAGTTGCGCCTTGTTTTGCAAGACTCCTAAAAAGATTCTTGACCATTTTTATTGCCAAAGGGTCAAGACCTACCATGGGTTCATCCACAATGATTACCTCAGGATCATGAACAAGGGCCGCGGCCATTACAAGGCGTTGTTTCATTCCTTGAGAGTAAGACTCGATAAGATCGTCAGACCAGTCAGACAAACAAAACATCTCCAGTTTTTCTTGAGATTTTAATAAAAACACATCTTCGTCTACCCCATACAGATCGGCAATAAACTTCAGAAACTCCATGCCGGTAAGTTTCTCATAAAGATACGGTCTTTCGGGAATAAAGCCTATTTTACGCTTAGCTTTTTCCGGGTACGATTCCATATTTATACCACAGATCATAACGGTGCCTAAAGTGGGTGCAAGGATTCCTCCAATCATATTTATTGTGGTTGTTTTTCCCGCGCCGTTGGGACCGATAAATCCGAATATTTCTCCTCTTGGAATCATAAGATTCAAATTATCCACGGCCACCAGATTACCATATCTTTTGGTCAGATCTTTAAGTTCTATCATTTCGTCTTTTTAATAATCTTTAATTTTATTTTCCCTATAATGGTTATTAAATCAAGCTGTTGCCTTAGCTCTCCACTTGAAAACCTTATGTGAGTGACGTCTGCCGGGATTTGTCCAAAAAGCGAGTCCACGGTTATCCACTTCCCAAGGTAAAGAAGATTCCATGCATGATAATAAAACCGTCCGTTTAAATAAACAAGACCTGCTTCAATCTTAGCGGGTATACCTGCTGCCCTTGCAAGAGCAGCCAGGAGTACGGCATGCTCATTACAATCCCCTGCACGATTTTCAATAACAGCAAGAGCATCCGGCACAGAAATAACGGGTCGTTTTTCAATATTTTTATTAATCCAGTCAAGCAGCTTTATGGTTTTTTTTAATGGGGTTTCATCGGCTGCAACAATCTTTTTTACCAGTTTGCGGATCTTTGGATGATTAGATTCAATAAACGGGGTGGGCTCTAAAAAATCAATTTGGGGCTTTTTAAATCCGTTTATTTCATATTCGGCTGGTTCATCCGGCAGTAACTCTTTATTAATGATAAGGAGATTGCCGTTTAAAGACTGTCTTCCGCCGTCGAGACTGAGATGGTCGTGTGATATGCCGCTGATTTCGGCCTCCAGTCTTGTAAGCATGTCGGCATCGTTGATAAGCACATTTGACGGGACAGAAACAACCCTTGTAAGATTTTGACTCGATTCAACAGGAAGACCAAAAAGAGCATGGTCACGGGTCGTCTTTTCGAGACTGATTCCGAGGAACCCTTTTTCTTTTATCACTTCGCCGTTTTCTCCGACCCAGGCCAGTTGAGTTACCCCTTTAAACATCATGGCTATCTTTTTGGCTCTTTTTTTTACTCCCATATTCAGGATATCTTCATACTCAAGGACCCTGACTCTGACCGGTTCACTGGCCATACTTGCAGGGT
>JASFHC010000131.1:0-6745 GCA_050123435.1 Desulfobacterales bacterium | reverse complement strand
TGATGACGAGGGATCTGGGGGACAGTGGGAATTTGGAATGGGTACGTCTTTCTGACAACTATGAATGGTTTTAACTGGTTGAGTGGTAAAGCAGTTTTATAATAAAGTAATTAGAATAGTGCCCATCCATTAATCTATCATGGGCACAACTTAAGTTTCCAATTCAGGAATTAGCAATTTTCTGCAAGGTCAAGGAAATCAAGGAATTATGCGGAGGCGTACAATTGGTACGCCGCACAAGTAATTCCGTAGATTGACGCAGAGGTTGCGGAAAAGGGCAATTTCTGGATGGAAACTAGACTATCTTTGAAGGGGGAATAACATGCGGACGTGTAAAATGGTTTTTGTAGCAACAATTATGTGTTTTTGTTTACTTGCTTCTTCTTATGGCGCAGATGTCGCTAAAATAGGCATTGTAGATTTTCAGAGAATTCTTAAGACATCAAGCGCCGGCAAAAAGGCAACAGATGAAATCAATAAACAAGGCAAACAAATAGAGGTTGATCTCAAGAAAAAGGGAGAAGAAATCGAAGCGACAAAAAATAAGCTTGAGCGCGAAGCCCTTGTGATGAGCAAGGAGATGCGGGAAGAGAAAGAGCGTGAGATAAGGATAAAGGTGAATGATTTTAAAACTTTACAGAAAAGATATGTGGCTGAATTCAAGGAGCATGAAAAAAGACTCGTCGGCCGAATCCAGGAAGAAATCTTAACGATTATCGATGAAATGGGTAAAAAGGAAGGTTTTCTTCTTATTCTCGAAAAACGGGAGGCCGGAGTAATGTATTCCCCAAACACCATCGATATCACCGACCGGTTAATTCAGAAATACAATGCAAATTTTGCCCGGAATGCTGAAAAGGGTAAAAGTACAAAGAAAAAATAATCAAACTGCTAGGTAAAACTCTAAATGGAACTGTCACTGGACACGATAGCCGAAGTTGTCAACGGCGAGATAAAAGGAGATAAGAATAAAAAAATTTGTGGTGCTGCGCCTTTTGATGATGCGTCTGGTGATGAAATAACATTTGCCGGTAATGCAAAATTTTTAAAAAAGATTGATGACACAAATGCCGGCGCAGTTATCGTTCCTCGAGATTTTCAATGTTTCAGAAAAAACATTCTACAGGTGGATAATCCCCAGCTTGCTTTTGCCAGGGTGTTGACCCTTTTTTATCCCCCTGTAAAGCCGAAACCCGGTATAAGTTCATACGCATGTATCGGCAAAAACTTTGTATGCGGCCGGGAAGCGTCCATCGCTCCTTTTGTTGTGATTGGAAATAACGTCACTGTTGGTCATGGAATTACACTTGCTCCCAACGTGATAGTCGGCGACAACGTGGTCATGGGAAACCATGTGCGGATTTACCCCAATGTGACAATTTTAGAGCGTTGTACAATAGGAAACCGGGTGACCATACATGCCGGGACAGTGATCGGGAGTGACGGTTTTGGTTTTGCTCCTGACGGGAAAAAGTATTACAAGATTCCCCATACTGGTGTTGTCCGGATAGATGATGATGTGGAAATTGGTGCGGGGAATACGATTGACAGGGCCACTTTTGGTAAAACCTGGATAAAACGTGGTGTTAAAACAGATAACCTTGTTCATATTGCTCATAATGTGACTGTGGGTGAAGATAGTGTGCTTGTGGCCCAGGTGGGAATTTCAGGGAGCGTTACTATTGGGAAAAACGCCGTACTGGCCGGACAGGCAGGTGTTGTAGGCCATCTGACCATAGGGGATAATGTAACCATTGGTGCTCAGGCCGGAGTTGCTAAATCTGTGTCCGGTGACGAAGTCGTGTCCGGGTCACCCGCGATAACGCACCGATTGTGGCTAAGAGTACAAAAGATTCTTCCCCGGCTTCCGGAACTTAAAAGGAAGCTGGAGGATATGGAAAAGAGATTAAAAAAGATTGAGAGAGCGGAGAGGGAAAATGGAGAGAATTTTTGATATTCAGAAAATTATGAGCGTCTTACCCCACCGGTATCCGTTCATTATGATTGATCGCATACTTGAACTGGTTCCCGGCGAGAAGGTGGTTGCCCTTAAAAACGTCACCATCAACGAACCTTTTTTCCAGGGTCATTTCCCGGGGAATCCCATTATGCCCGGTGTACTTATGATCGAAGCCATGGGTCAGGCCGGTGCTGTGCTGGCGGCTGAATCTCTGTCCGAAGAAGAACGCGGTTCGTTGATTTATTTTATGGGCATGAACAAAGTCAAATTCCGAAAACCGGTTGTCCCTGGAGATCAGATTATATTCGAGATAAAATTTTTAAAACAGCGGACCAAAGTATTTAAAATGTCGGGAATGGCTTTTGTTGATGAAAAAATCGTGGCCGAAGCCGAACTCATGGCATCTTTTGGAGATAAGCAATGATACATGCAACGGCGATTGTAGACCCAAAGGCCGAGCTGGATTCTAACGTTGAGGTTGGGCCATACTCCATTATCAGGCAAAATGTATCTATCGGGTCCGGAACCGTTATCGGTCCTCATGTGATTATTGAACCATATGTTTCCATCGGCCAGGATTGTCATATATTTCAGTATGCCGCAATAGGCGCTGCTCCTCAGTCCTTGAAATTTAAGGGGGAAAGAACCGATGTTAAGATCGGACGCGGTACAATTATACGCGAATTCGTTACGGTTCACAGGGGAACGGAATTCGGCGGAGGCCTCACTGAAGTCGGTGAAGAGAACTTTTTAATGGCCTATACCCATATTGCCCATGATTGTATCACCGGAAAAAAAGTTATTTTTGCGAACAACGCAACACTTGCCGGACATATTGTTGTCGGTGATAATGCAACCATCGGCGGATTGGTGGCTATACACCAGTTTGTCAGGATCGGCGATTATGCATACGTGGGCGGAAAATCAGCAGTAGTAAAAGACATTCCACCCTATGTTATTGCATCCGGCGACAGGGCAAAACTGCATGGCTTAAACAGTGTTGGGTTGAAACGCCACGGGTTTTCACAAGAGACTTTATCTGTATTAAAGAAAGCTTACCGGATTATTTTCCGCATCGGAATTACACTGAATGAGGCCATAGAAAGAGTAAAAGCGGAGGTGGAGCAGATTCACGAAGTGCTCAACCTTATTGATTTTATAAAATCTTCCCGGCGCGGAATTACCAGATGACTCATGACAAATGAATACGATGCGGATAGGACTTATTGCCGGGGGCGGCCAGTTCCCCATCATTTTTTCAAAAGCGGCAAGATCTAAAGGATTTGTTATCCATGCAGTTGCTTATGATAATGAGACGGATCCCGGCCTGAAAGAGCATGTTGATACTATTGAATGGATCCATCTCGGGCAGATCAAGCGTATTATAAAATTTTTTAAAAAGAACGCAGTGAACCAGGCGGTTATGATGGGGGCGATAACAAAGACGAGAATGTTTTCGGATGTAAGGCCCGACATCAAAGCCATATCTCTTATTGCCGGTATGCGCCATACACATGATGACGGGTTATTACGGGGTTTTGTCGCACTTCTCGAAAAAGAGGGTATTGAAATAAAACCTTCGACATTTCTGCTGCCGGATCTTTTAGCACAAAAAGGTTGCTGGACAAAACGGAAGCCGAGCCGGTCCGAGAACAAAGATATCGACCTCGGCTGGAGAGTGGCCAAAGAGATCGGGCGCCTTGATATCGGACAGTGTGTAGTAGTGGGAGGCGGGTCTGTTTTGGCTGTGGAGGCTATTGATGGAACCGATGCTACCATACTGCGGGGCGGAAGGCTTGGCAAAGGCACCGCAGTTGTGGTTAAGGTCTGCAAGCCCCACCAGGACATACGATTTGACATCCCTGCAATCGGGGTAAAAACAATTAAGACCATGTTTGAGGCAGGAGCGGGGGTGCTTGTTGTTGAAGCCGGAAAGGCGATTGTTTTTGATCGGGAAGAGATGATCCACATGGCGGACGAGTATGGCATTGCCGTTGTTGCTATGGAAAAATAAAGGTTATGAAGAAATTGCGTGTGGGAGTTGTGGGTGCGGGATATCTCGGAAGATTTCATGCTGAAAAGTATGCCCGAATGGATGACGTTGAACTTGTAGGTATTGTCGATATTGATAAATCCCAGGCAGAGGATGTTGCCGGAAGGTTTAATACAAAGGCATATTCACACCATGAATATCTTTTTGGAACAGTCGATGCAGTCAGTATTGTTGTTCCCACACCGGCCCATTTTTCTGTTGCCAAGGATTTTTTGGAAAATAATATCGACGTGCTCATAGAAAAGCCCATGTCAGAAACTACTGAACAGGCCGACGAACTCATCCGATTTGCAAAATCCAGAAGCCTTATTATCCAGGTTGGACATCTTGAACGATTTAATCCGGCGGTGGTGGCCCTGCGAGATATTATTAAACAGCCGATGTTCATCGAGTCGCATCGATTGAGTATTTACAAAGACCGGTGTACGGATGTGAGTGTTGTGCTCGATCTTATGATTCATGACATTGATATTATACTGAACTTTGTCAGGTCTGAAATCGTCAATATTCATGCGGCCGGTATTCCTGTAATCTCCGGACAAGTTGATATTGCCAATGCACGTCTTGAATTTAAAAGTGGTTGTATTGCCAATGTTACCGCCAGTCGAATATCGACCAAAAATGAAAGGAAGATCAGACTGTTTCAAAAAGATGCATATATATCCGTTGATTTTGCAAATCAGGGGATTACCGTTATTCAGCGGAACGACAAACTTGAAGGTGGTCTTATACCGGGCATGGAGATCAAACAGCTGAGTTTTGCAAAGGGTGATGCACTGGAAAGAGAGCTAAAATCGTTTGTGAAAGCAGTAAGAAGACGTGCAGCTCCGGAGGTCACAGGGCAGATGGGACGTGATGCCTTAAAGATCGCTTTGAGCATTATGAAGCAAATCCGTGATACCAACCGCCGTTTTTTGAGTTAGCCGTCGTATGGCACCGCTTTCGAAACAAAAATGTGTTATGATCATCGCCGGTGAAGCCTCAGGTGACCTTCACGGGTCACGGCTGGTAACCGCCTTGCGTGAAAGAAACAAGGCGTTGTCTTTCTGCGGTATCGGCGGGCAGGCCCTTAAAGCTTCAGGGGTCAGAGTTTTGGTTGATGCTTCAGAGCTTTCGGTGGTTGGGATAACCGAAGCCTTCTCCAAGTTGCCCAATTTGCTCAAAGGGATGGCTGTTGCCAAAAAGACGCTTAAAAGACTCCTCCCCGATCTTTTGATACTCATCGATTTTCCCGATTTTAACCTTAACGTGGCCGCCTTTGCCAAAAAACTTGGGATACCGGTCTTATATTATATCAGCCCACAGATTTGGGCCTGGAGACCCGGACGTGTAAAGAAGATCGGAAAACTTGTAGATCATATGGCGGTTATCCTGCCTTTTGAAGAAGACTTCTACAAAAAACATCAAATTCCGGTGACATTTGTGGGGCATCCTTTACTTGATTCCCACCGTGATTATGGGAAAAAACCTTTTCAACAGCCTGAAAACGATATTTCTGTTATCGGTCTTTGCCCGGGATCCCGCGATCGGGAAATTGGACGGCACCTTCCCATAATGCTTGATGCTGCTCAAATTTTATACAGAAGGATGAAGACCGTAAAATTCATGGTTTCACTTGCCCCTGATGTGGAGAGAAAAACCGTGGAAAAAATTGTTACCAAACACAGGGGGAATGTAGATTTTGAGATCGTATCCGGACATGTAAGAAAAATATTTGAAAGAAGCAGCGTTGTCATTGTCGCATCCGGCACGGTTACTCTTGAATCTGCAATTTACGGAACACCTATGGTAATTATTTACAAAGTATCTCCCATAAGCTACTGGCTCGGAAGGGCAATGATACAAGTCAAACATATCGGTCTGGTCAACCTCATTACCGGCAAAAAGATTGTTCCCGAATTGCTTCAGGACCAAGCATCTCCTATCCGGATAGCAGACACGGTCTTCAATATGTTAAGTGATACCCCCGGCCTCGAGAAGTTAAGACTCGAATTGCTCCAAGTAAAAGATTCTCTCGGCGGCCCGGGTGCTTCCGAACGTGTTGCGGATTTAGCAATTGGAATTTTGTATGATGCATGATAAAGATGCAAATGGATATTTCTGATGCCGGACGCGCATCACTTGATACTGAATGGGCTTATGCAGAGTCTAATACCATTAGTTTGACCATATACTGAATGTTTTTGTCTAAAAAATAGTGCGATTTTTTACGAAATATCGAGATTCTTAGTTTGAAAATCATGAAAAAATTATCAGAGCCGATCATAAAAGACAGATACAGACGCTTGCTATCGCTTATAAAGGATCAATGGTTCAAGCTGTTTTTAGCGATGTTATGCATGTTGGTGATGGCGGGTTCGAGGTCGGCGATTCCTTTTTTAATAAAACCGGTGGTTGATGATATTTTTATAAATAAAGATATGGGGATGCTTAAGCTGATTCCATTGGCGGTAATAACTATTTTTTTAACGCTTGGTTTCGCCATGTATTTCCAGGAATACCTTATGAATTATGTGGGACAGAATATCATCAGGCGCCTAAGAAACCTTCTTTATGATCGCATCCAGGACCTTCCCATTTCGTTTTTTCAAAGAGAGAAGACGGGGGTTCTGATGTCGCGGGTTACAAATGATGTGAACATTATTAAAAATATGGTTTCTTCTGCAGTTACAGGATCTTTAAGAGATGTTTTTGTCGTTATAGGATTAATATTTGTTATCTTTTATCGGGAT
>JASFHC010000130.1:0-6767 GCA_050123435.1 Desulfobacterales bacterium | reverse complement strand
GTAATTGTCCCTAAAGCAAACAAGATTGCTTCTACGCCTTCTAAGGAGCCGTCAGCTCGGGTAATGGTCAAGTCTTCGGACAGGGCTCAAAAGCCATGGGCAACGACGATTTCAGAAAACGATAAACCGCCTCTAACGAAACCGGCAATCAGTGAGAGCCAACCTGCCAGAACTGTAGTCGTAGCAAAGCCGCCTGAAGAAAAAAAGATGGTTCGCAATACGAAACATAAAGGGGTATCCGAATCCCGGAAGGGTATAGAACCTCAAGCAAGCACCAGGTATAATCTTTCCCCTGTAGATTTGCAGTACCATCTAAACAATTTTTTAAGCAAATATTGCCGGACCTATGAGAAAGAACAGCTTGATCAGTTTGCCGCCTTTTTTACGCCGGATGCCATGGAAAAGGGCAAATCGTTCACGTCTCGACTGGACCAATATCGCAGAACTTTCGAAAGAGTTGATTCCATGAATTACCGCATTGAACTCAAAAGGTATGCCATGCAAGAAGGAACCGAGGCCATCAGAATCGAGGGGATCTTTTATGCCCGGGCCAGACTGGTTAAAAGCAAAAAATGGTTGGAAAACAGCGGCCCCATTTCCATGGAGCTTGTGGCGCACGGAGACTCTTTTCAGGTCAGGCGGTTGGAGTATTAGCTCGCAATTTCTATTTCAAAAGTCTCTACCAGTACCCTCTTTCCGGGTCATGGTACCCGACCCCGAATCCGGGAATTCCGATATTTATCCCGGTTCCGTGAACCAGCTTGCCCCAGGTGCTTGATTTAACGACGATGATATCCCGGTCCTGTATTTCCATTTCTTGATTATCCGGATTATTTTCAAGTTCAAGGGCTTTGCGCCCCGTGTCTTTAAAATATCGGATTAATACAAAGGAATCCTTGAGAGCGTATGGGGCAATTCCACCGGCGGCCGCCAACGCCTCTCTGAGAACCATTTTATTCCGAATCGGGTAGGATCCGGGGCGTCGAATCGCACCGTCAACAAAAAAATTGCCGGCCTCGGGAACAAATATAACGTCTCCGCCGTTAATCTCAATATTCAGTTCCGTGCGTCCTTCCTTGATGAGCCGGTCCAGGTCAACAACAAATACATTGGGTTTGCCGGGAATAGTTGCACGACGCCGGACCTGGATAGTTCTTCCGGCCTTATCGGACAGACCACCGGCCAGGGCCATGACATCCAGCAGGCGCTGTTTGGAAACGTAGTCATAGGTTCCGGGATTTTTAAATTGACCCACCAATGTCACCCGTTGGCTGAAATGCTCTTGAACAAACACACTGACATGGGGGTTTTTAATATATTTTTCCCGAAAAAGATCTTCGATGTTTATTTCGGCTTCACGGGCGGTCAACCCTTTGACCCGGATTTGGCCAAGAAGCGGAAGCGTGATATGCCCCCGTGAACTAACGCGGGCCGTTGTATTCAGAGTATCGGCCTCAAACACGGTGATTTGAAGCAAGTCTCCGGCGCCGAGTACATAGTCACTGGGGTCCACGTTCATCTGGGCGGCGGAAAACAGCTGTTCGTTGAGGCGGGTGATGTCATCATTTTTAACGGGTGCGGCCACATACCGCTCAACAATATCACGATTTCGTTCCTGTTTTTTGCTGCAGCCCGATAAAAAAGACACCAGGAGTGTCATCGTGAGGGACGCGATCAGAAAAAAACGAATATGTGTTATTTTTGTTTGCAATGGGTTATCCCCAAAGACCGTTGATAGAATAAGACCTTTGAAAGATGTTCAATTTTGCCTGCCCAGTTAAATCCGTATTTAATATTTAACCGGGGTTCAATAACAAGGAAGGCGAAAATCTTAACCACCCCAGAGAAATAGGCTTCGCATTTCACGGGGCAGGCACGAATACATTAAGTATTTTAAGGATTAAAATTTGAGCCTGACGCCGGAATTGGGCAAAAGGGGGCGTTTTGCAAAGGTATCAAAATTAAAGCGGCGATTCACGAACTAAATGAGCCACCGCAGCATATTTTTATATTAGAAAGCCTTTTTTTGATTAGTTGGAATATTATTGAGCTGGGCTTGCCGGAGGAGCACCGCCGCCGCCGCCCCCGCCGCCGCCCCCGCCGGCAGCAGCAGCAATACCACCGACGGTTGCAATTCCGATAAGAACTTTTGTGGTGGTTGACATTCCCTTAGCTTTATCTTTTTTATCCGCCGGTTTTTCTTTTTTCTCTTTTGGCCCCTCTTTTTTCTCTTCTTTATCTTCAAACAGACCTGCCTGAGCCAATCTGAGTTCTTGACCGGCGTTGATCCGCTTGGTCTCCCCGTCACCCACCGATAATAAGAGTGATCCGCCTTCAAGAACTCCGACTTTGGTGATACCATCCGTTACCGATACATAGCCTTGAAGCAAACCCGATTTTGCAGATGCATTCAGCAAGATTTGTTGTGTGGTGACCACGCCGTCCGGAGTTTGGAATACCAGACTGTGCGACATGGCGGAAAGCGCGAAATATACGGTTCCGGTTTTAACGGCTAATTTGCGGGAGTCGGGATCAGTTGTAACGGAAAACAGGCTTTTGTCTATTGCCACCAGATAAAGGTCGCTCATTTTGACACCGCACTCGCCTTGTACGGATAAGAAGGCGCCTTCGGGAAACGGCGCTTCGGATCTGAACTCTCCGACCTTTTGATCCCCCTGAAATAAGGTGACCTTGCCTTTAGGGATTATCCTGCCCACAGACAAACCTGAAGCAAAACCAGTTGATACAAACGCCAGAAGTGATAAGATAGCAACAATTTTGGTTTTGGTGTGATTATTTGTTAACCATTGCATACACCTGCCTCCTTTTGGGCCTGCCCGCTCGTGCCTCGCAATGGCGGGCGGGGCGAAGTCTCTAACTTTTTATTAGAAAATATAATTGTTAATCTTCAATGTCAATATAAAAACTAACAACGCTTAACCGTTTATAATCGCAGATAAATTTTATGAAAAACAGCAGACAATCTCATATGAAAAGAAATCTTTGGCTCAGAGCGCAAATCATCCAGGCCGTGCGCACATTTTTCATTGATGATGACTATCTTGAAGTCGAGACGCCCTGCAGGATTCCTGCCCCGGCTCCTGAGGTCCATATTGATGCGGAAGTTTCAGGTGACTGGTTTTTGCGCACCTCCCCGGAGCTTTGCATGAAGCGGCTTATTGCGGCCGGATATCCGAAAATTTTTCAAATTTGCCCGTGCTTCCGTCAAAAAGAGAGGGGCTCGAAGCATCTGCCCGAAATGACTCTGCTGGAATGGTATACGGTCGGCCATAATTATTTTGATATCATGGCGCAGTGTGAGGAGTTGATACGGTTTGTGGCCGGCGGAGCCGGTTTTGAAGATTTTCTGGTTTACCAGGGCAACCCCATCGATCTTACTCCTCCCTGGCCCCGGTTGTCGGTGGCGGATGCGTTTGAGAAATTTTCATCCGTTACCATGGAAACGGCCATTTTGCAGGATCGATTTGATCAGATCACGGCCTTTGATATTGAACCGAATCTGGGTTACGAAAAACCGATTTTTCTTTATGATTACCCTGCTTCGGCTGCCTCTCTGGCAAGACTGAAACCGGAAAACCGTTCAATGGCCGAAAGGTTCGAGCTTTATATAAGCGGTATGGAACTGTGCAATGCCTTTTCAGAATTGACCGATTCGGTTGAACAGAGAAAAAGATTTGAGGATGAGCAAAACAACCGCAGACAATCCGGATTGCAGGTATATCCCCTGCCCGAAAAATTTCTGGAATCATTACAATATATGCCGGAAACGTCCGGCATTGCTCTGGGCGTGGACCGTCTGGTGATGCTCTTTGCAGATACTACCCGAATTGATGATGTGGTGGCATTTACGCCCGAAGAGCTTTGATCGGAGAACAGGGCGCCAGGAATAGACTCTTGACAAATTCGTTGAATCATAGTGTATTCCGACGAGCTTAAAGCTCATTTAAAAATACAAAAAGTCGGGGAGTTTTTTTATTGAATAGCTCCATGAATAATCAGCGACTTCATCATACAAACTCAACCCTAAGGGTTTGTAAAGATAGAACAGAAATCTGGCTTTAAATAACTATCTTTTATATGGATACCTATTTTGAGCATTTTAAATACCAACACAACATACCGCTGTTCTATCTTAACGATCCCTAATGGTTTCAAACAGTGTATGATTTCGCTGCTGATCATCCATTACACTATTTACAAAGCGTTATAAGAAAAACACTCCGACTGCTGGAATAACTTAATATTATTGTAGAGAAAATCAAAATGGAAAACGAAGAAACCAAGTCCCCGACAGATATCGAGTGGGAGCAACGCAGGTTGTGCAGAGATGAGAGCTGCATCGGCGTGGTTGGTCCGGACGGCCGATGCAAGGAATGTGGATTGCCCTTCGAAGGGGGGCCTTCCGGCGAGATAGAAGAAGCGCCGGCCATGGAAAATTTAGAAGCGTCTGAGACAGAAGAAGAATTAGAAGATGTTGAAGAAAACGGGGAAGAGAAATTCGATTTGGATTTAGAATGGGAACAGCGTACGTTATGCAGCGATGAAAGCTGTATCGGCGTGATCGGTCCAGACGGTCGATGCAAGGAGTGTGGTAAACCTTATGAGACCTAATATCTGCATTAACTTTTTTAAATAGAATAATTAATAAGGATGAACGTCCAACATCGAACGTCCAATATCGAATGTTGAATGAAAAACAAAAACAAGGGCAGAAATTCTATTAAAAGAACTTAGGTAGACCCAAAGATAGTTAGGACTTATTCATAAGATACCATCAACTTTAGAATAATTTGAGGAGCGAAGCGACATCATTATTCGACGTTCGACGTTCAATGTTCGATGTTGGACGTTCATCTTTTAGTATGTTCGATGTTCAACTTGTTAAATAGTGACTGAACGAAAACTGTCTTTTTCGTCAATATCTGCGTCAGACTCAAATTTTAATCCTCGAAATACTCGATGTATGTCTGTGGTTAAAATTTTCGTCTTCCTTGATCTTAACGAAAAATCCTAGTTTTCGTTCGGGCACTAAATAGATCTTCCAACGTCCTTCCAACGTAAAAAATTTTGGCCTATGGCGCCTATCCTTCCAGATCCAAAGGACCGGTTCTCGAATCTGTTCGGACCGGCACCACTTTTTTATGATAAGTGAGAACAATAAACAGGCCCACACAAATGATCATGATGGCGCCTCCGGATGGAAACGCCTGGCGGAGTTGGAAAAGATCCATCATCACACCGGCCAGCAGTGATCCTGTGAGCATTCCCAGACTGTGCGCCATTGCCAAGAGCCCCATAACGGACCCCATTGCCTGGGTTGAATTTCCTTTTAACACAGACATTGCCATCAATGCAGGCATTGAAACCCCTCCCCCGAAGCCGAAGAATACACTGGCCATTACCAGATCCTTGAAGCTGTTAGCCCATTGAAAAGAAAAAATTGCGTAACTGATGATTAGCCCTCCGGTAACAACCATCATTTTCCGGTTGATCCGGTCCGCCAGAAAACCCATGGGCACGTGCAAAAGACCGCTGGAAAAAATTCCCAATGTCACAAGAATTCCAATGGATGAACTCGAGAGTGAAAATTCTGCATCTCCCAAAACCGGCAGAAAGCTCCAGATGACCCCGATACATGCGGCATAAGCGAGCCTGAAAAGAAAAAGCCCCGCCATATCACTGTCGTAAACAAGCCGTTTCCACTCTGTTGGATTTGTTCCCCGGCTCACAACCGACTCGGATCTTGTGGGAGGAAGTAGAAACAGGCTCAATAAAAAGCCTGCAAACGCGAGAACGCCCATGGATGCAAAAGAGGTGTCAAGGCTGAAGTGGTCACGAATTTCTCCCCCGATCAGTGGCCCGATACTCAGACCCAGAAACATGGACATATTAAACAATCCCATGGTGAACCCTTCTCGGCCGGGTGGCGTGATATCTCCGATATAGGCTTGAACCGCCGGCATTATCATGGCCGACGTTATTCCTTGAACAAACCGTATTCCGATAAGGGATTCAACATTCGTTGCAAGAATGAACGCCAGTGAAACCAGTGTATAGGAACAGAGTCCCGTCACAATAAACGGTTTTCGCCCCTTTTTATCCGAATATCTGCCGAAATAGGGGAGTAAAAACGTTCTGGACAGGGAAAACGACCCGAATATCAAAGCGATGTATATGCCGCTCGCACCGAGATCACGGGCATAGACCGGGAGCAAGGGGACCACGATCCCCACACCGGTTACCGTACCGAATATGGAAAAAAACAGGGTGCTGAAAATTTTTTTATCTAACTTTCTCATTCACAAGGAGTCATGTTTTTTTGAATGTTTTCCGTTTAATACAAAGCCATCCACATAATGGGGGATGGCTTTATGTTTTTATGAAGATACAGAGGGTATCAACCTTACTTTTTTTGAATATCGGCCAGAACGGACTCGACGAGGTTCCTTATTTCTGAAAGCCTGTCTTCAGACAGGGCTTCAAAACGCAGCACCAGGGCCGGTTGAGTGTTTGATGCGCGAACAAGACCCCAGCCGTCGTCAAAGAGAACCCGAACTCCGTCGATATCGACGATATTATACCGCGAGCGGAAAAATTCGGTTGCCTTTTGAACAACGGTAAACTTTTCATCATCGGGGCATTCAACACGTATCTCGGGTGTTGAAAATGTTTTGGGGACATCAGACAAAAGTTCGGATATTTTCTTTCCGGTTTGGGTTAATATCTCAAGGAGCCTGCACGACGCA
>JASFHC010000129.1:0-6840 GCA_050123435.1 Desulfobacterales bacterium | reverse complement strand
GTGGATATGGCTACGGAAGGCGTCTTTGTTTGTGGGACCGCCCACAGCCCCAAACTGTTATCAGAATCCATTTCACAGGCACTTGCCGCTGCTTCCCGGGCAACGACGTTTCTATCCCAGCCGGACTTGACATTATCGGCGGTAACGGCACAGGTAAATGCGGATCTATGTGCGTCATGCCTCATATGTGTCCGATCGTGCCCGTACCAGGTGCCGAGAATCAATGAAGACGGTGTCAGTGAAATAGATGTTGCATTGTGCCACGGCTGCGGTGTCTGTGCCGCGGAATGTCCGGCAAAGGCCATTGAGCTGAATTGGTATGAAGACGTTCAAATACTGAGCAAGGTTGACGCGTTACTTGAAGGTGTCCTGTAGAGCTATGATTGATCTATCAAAACACTCTAACAAAAAGATTGAATGCGCCGATCGAGAATTTCTGAGTTTCAAGGAGGTATTATGAAGGAAGATTTCAAACCGATTATTATCGCATTTTGCTGCAGTTATTGAGGGTACACGGCTGCGGACCTGGCAGGTTCCATGCGCTTGCAATATCCACCTGATATAAAGATCATTCTCGTTCCATGCACGGGGAAGGTAGATGTCCTTCATATCCTCCATGCCTTTGAAAAAGGAGCAGACGGCGTTTATGCGGTAGGTTGTATGGAAGGAGATTGTCATTATAACAGCGGCAACCTCAGAGCCCGTAAACGGGTGGAACAGGCACAAAAAATTCTGGATACGATTGGTATCGAGGGAGAACGGGCACAGATGTATAACCTTTCATCAAGCGAAGGGCCACGGTTTGCCCAGTTCGCCGTTGAAATGGAGGAAAGAATCCGAAAATTGGGGCCCAATCCCATTAAACTGGCCAAGAAAAAGGCTGCATAACACCAATGAAGCATTTCAATTAATATATTTTGATCTTTAATGAAAGAGAGGTCTTATGATTGTCGCCGACAGAAAACCCATTGAAGAAATTATAGAGGAAGTCAAAAATCATGAAAAAATCCTCATTCTAGGCTGTAACGAATGTGTCACGGTTTGTGAAGCTGGGGGGAAGAAAGAAGTTGGTGTTCTGGCGTCGGCCCTTAGGATGTATTTTCTCAATCAGGGACAGGAAGTCAAGGTAGATGAGAAAACATTGGAACGGCAGTGCGATCACGAATATCTCGAAGAGATTCGTGATGTGATGGATCAGTATGACGCTGTCGTTTCCCTTGCCTGTGGTGTCGGCGTCCAGTTCATGGCTGAAAAATACCACGACTGTCCCATTTATCCCGGAGTGGACACCTGTTTTTTGGGGGCTACTGAAAAACGAGGCTTGTGGACGGAACGGTGTCAGGCCTGTGGAAAGTGCATTCTGGCGCGTACCGGGGGAATCTGTCCGGTCTCCCGCTGTGCAAAGCGAGTTCTCAACGGCCCCTGCGGCGGTTCTGCCAAGGGCAAATGCGAAATTAATAAAGAAATCGACTGCGCCTGGGAACTGATCATCAATCGCCTCAAGGCACTGGACAAACTCGATGATTATGAAAAAATTGACCCCATAAAAGACTGGTCCACCGACAGGGCCGGGGGACCCAGAAAAGTTGTCAGGGAGGATCTACAAAAATGAAAACAAAAACACCAAGCAAACTGGAAAAGATTCTGGCCGCCGGTCACCTGGCCGTTACGTCGGAGTGCGGTCCCCCAAGGGGTTCTGACATGGAGGTGATTACAGAAAAGGCAAATCTGATCAAGGATTATGTGGATGCTATTAATATCACCGACAATCAGACATCCGTAACCCGCATGAGCAGCCTGGCAGCCTGTATTCAACTTAAACTCATGGGTCTGGAACCGGTGCTGCAAATGGTAACGCGTGATCGAAACCGCATCGCCTTGCAGAGCGATATCCTTGGAGCGGCTTCCTTTGATATACACAATGTCCTCTGCCTTTCCGGAGACCACCAGAGCTTTGGAGACTGCCCCACAGGTCAAAATGTTCATGATATTGACTCCATGCAGCTCATTCAAACCGTGAGGCTGATGCGGGATGAAGGAAAGTTTCTGGGTGGAGACGATATTAAGCGCCCCCCCAAGATGTTCGTGGGGGCCGCTGCCAATCCTTTTGCCGATCCCTTTGAGATACGCGTTCCCCGATTGGCCAAAAAAATTGCCGCCGGCGTGGAGTTTATACAAACCCAATGTATATACAACATGGAGAAATTTGAGCTTTGGTTGAAGATGGCCGGTGACCGTGGATTACTTGAAAAAGTTTATATACTGGCCGGTGTGACCCCGTTTAAATCGGCAGGCATGGCCAAATACATGAAGAATCGGGTTCCCGGGATAGAAGTGCCGGACGAGTTGGTGAAAAGAATGGCAGGTACGCCCAAAGAAAAACAACCCGAGGAAGGTGTCAAAATCTGCATCGAGCAGATTCAGCACCTCAAAGAAGTGGAAGGGGTTCATGGGTTTCACGTTATGGCGATTGAATGGGAAGAAATGGTTCCCGAGATTGTGGAAAAATCCGGCCTATATCCCAGGCCGAGCGTGGAATGATTCCATACCCAATAACCGCTGAAAAAAATAAAAAAAATCCGGAACCCAAAAAACCGGATCACAGCAAAGGAGGTATGTTATGAGTGAAAAAAAGAGAATACTTGTGGTGGATGACGAGCCTGATTTCTGCGCTATTGTCCAGACCCAATTAGAGAAAGAGGGCTTCGAGGTCGAAATAGCTTACAGCGGCATCGAAGGTCTGGAAAAGGTACATGCCAATCCGCCGGACGCCATTGTTCTGGATATCATGATGCCTGAAATGGACGGATACGAGGTATGCAAGAAGCTAAAAGCGGATGAGAAATGTGTTGACATCCCTGTGGTTCTGCTGACTGCTGTTGCATCCCATGTGACATCAACCCGCTATACCCACCGGGACGGTATGAGCACCGAGGCGGATGACTATATTGCCAAACCGGCGTCAGCAGAGGAAATCGCGGCGAGTATTAAGCGGCTTCTCGATTAGAAAGAAAACATGGGTTTTTCAAAGCCCGTAATTTATGATTTTAAATTGAAGATTGATAACACGTAATCTTCAGTTTTCAACAGTCAATCTTCAATTTAAAGGAGGGAATAATGTCATCTCATGTTATTGAGATTAAAGGAAGCAAAAAAAGCATTTTTCTGGATAAAGTAAAGGAGCTTCTTCCGGAAGGAGGAAATCTCAATCTTTGCCTGACCTGCGGCGCCTGTTCTTCAGGGTGCCCTGCCACGGGACTGGGAGATATGGATCCCAGAAAGTTTTTGCGCATGGCCGCCCTGGGCATGGACGAAGAAGTTACGAGTACGCCTTGGGTCTGGATGTGCACCGGTTGTCAGCGGTGCATTTATGTATGTCCCATGAAAATCGATATTCCGCAACTGGTCTTTAACGCCCGGGCCAGCTGGCCAAGAGAAGAACGACCCAAAGGGATTATGGGGTCTTGTGACATGGCATTGAGAAACGATAGCTGCAGCGCTATGGGCACAGCTGAAGAAGACTTCAAATTCGTTGTAGAAGACGTGCTTGAAGAATACCAGGAAGCGCAGCCTGAATTCAAAGACATGCAGGCGCCCGTCAACAAGGAAGGGGCTGAGTTCTTTTTGAACCAGAATTCCAGAGAACCGGTGACCGAACCGGATGAAATGGTCCCCCTCTGGAAAATTCTACATCTGGTGGGAGCTGACTGGACTTACGGCACCAAGGGATGGGCTGCGGAAAACTACTGCATGTTTCTGGCAGATAACGAAAGTTGGGAGCATATTATAAGGGTCAAAGCCAAAGCAGTGGATGATCTCAAGTGCAAAGTCTGGCTCAATACGGAGTGAGGGCACGAGTTTTTTGCAGTCCGGGTCGGACTGAAAAAATTCAACATCGAGCACAATTTTGAGACCAAGAGCATCATTCAGTATTATGCCCAGTGGATCAAAGAAGGGAAACTGAAAGTTAATTCCGACTGGAACAAAGATCTCGGAGTAAAATTTACCGTACAGGACCCATGCCAGCTGGTTCGCAAGACTTTGGGCGATCCGGTGGCAGAGGACCTGAGGTATGTTGTTAAAGCAGTTGTGGGCGAGGAAAATTTTGTAGAAATGGCTCCCAACAAGTCTAACAACTACTGCTGTGGCGGAGGAGGAGGATTCCTTCAGTCCGGGTTTCCCGAAGCCAGACGCGATTACGGCAAACGAAAATTTGAGCAGATAATAGCGACAGAAGCAGATTACTGTATTACGCCGTGCCATAACTGCCACGCACAGATTCACGACTTGCATGAACATTTTGGCGGGAAATACCATACCACTCATTTATGGACATTAATCTGTCTTTCTTTAGGGATCCTCGGACCCAATGAACGGGAGTACCTTGGAGACGATCTCAAGGAAGTTTTGATTTTTCATCCGGAGAGCTCGATGTACTAACCGTCTTTTGCAGCTAACGAGTTTTAATAATACAATTGGCAAACCAATTTTCAGATGCAGGTTTATTGCGTATTCGGCGATGAACGGGTCATGCGTTCAAAATTTCCAACCATATTTTCGGCTGTACTTGAGCGGCTCGGGATAAAAGGGGGATATGTTCCGTTTAAAATTGCTCCCGGCCAGATCGGTCAGGCTGTGAAAAGCATTAAGGTTCTGAACATCTCCGGCGCGAATGTTACGACTCCTTATAAAGAAGAAGTCATACCCCATTTAGATGTCTTATCAGAAGGCGCGAATATTATCGGTGCAGTGAACACAATTGTACGTAATGAAGATATTCTCAAAGGTTACAACACCATCTCCATTGGTTTTATGGACGCTTTAAATGATATACAATATGATGTGGAAGGCAAGTCGGCCCTTGTTTTGGGTACGGGCGGAGCAGCCCGGGCAATTGTATTTATTTTAAACTGGCTCCGAACAAGCTCTGTTTTTGTTGCCGGCCGTAACCCGGAAAAAACCGGAAATATTGTCGATTGTTTTGGGGGGAAAGCCATACCCCTTTATGATCTTGAGAACCAACATTTAACCGTAAACATACTGGTGAATGCAACCTCTGTTTCAAGTCCTGATGAGTCGCCAGAGATGGCTTCATTGCTTGAAAGATTCAAGGTAAAGGGTTGCGAATTGGTGCTCGATCTTAACTATGACCGAAGTGAAAATTTTTGGCGGGATCTGGCCCGGCGCAACGGGGCACAGTTTATGGATGGTCTATCCACACTTGCATACCAGTCCAGACGCACACTGGCCCTTTGGACGGGAATTCAGGCGCCCCCGGAGGAATTCCTGAAAGCGATTGATAAAAATTTATAACGTGAGATCACTTCAAATCCTGACACATACCTGCTTTGATACCTTTGAAAGGGGACAGCTTATCCGGCGTGTAAAGGTTTAATCGGAAGAAGAACCGTAAACTCTGTTCCCTTGCCGGGAACGCTCTCCACATGAATCAGACCGCCTATTGAATCTATAAGCCCTTTTACGATGGGCAGCCCAAGGCCGGTTCCGGTAATGTATCGGGTGTTCTCGTCCTTGACCCTGTAGAATCTTTCAAAAATCTTATCCAGATATTTATCTGCTATACCAAACCCGTTATCTTTAACTTTTACACCCACATTGATCCCGGCCATATCAACTTCCACTTCAATTTTTCCGCCTTCCTGGGTGTAATTAATGGCATTGGTGATAAGGTTCCCAAAGATGCTTTCCAGAGCAATGGGATCGGCGGTGAGCTCGGGAAGCGGTTTTTTGGGGAGTTCAAGTGAAATAGACTGGTTCTTTTTTTTCGCCTCGGTTTTTAAAAAATCTACAATATTTTCAAGGAGAGTTTCAAGCCGGACCGGCTGAGGCTCATGGCAGATAATGCCTTCCTCGATACGGGAAAGATCCAGAAGATCTCCGATCAAAGCGATCAATCCTCTGGTTTTTTCTTTGGCACGGGTAAGTACATGCTGGTCTTGTGAAACGTTTTCACCAACCATATCCTTGATGACCAGAGCAAGCTGCTCGTGGATCGTTGAAAGCGGTGATCGCAGTTCATGGGAAACCTTTGCCACGAATTCCGATTTAAGCTGATCCAAAATTTTCATGTTTGTGATATCCACAAGATTTAAAACTGCTCCAAGACACTCCTTTCTCTCGCCCAAGACCGGCTGCCCTCTTGCCATGAGATATTTCTCATCTGCAAGAGAAAACTCATAATCAGGAATATCATCGTAGTCCACGTGTTTTCCCTGCGAGATTTCCGTTACAAGGTTACAAAGTTCTTTATCCGGGACATAGTCTTCTATGGGATTGCCGGTTTTCAGGCTGGGGTCAAGACCGAGAAGTTGTCTGAAAGCCGGATTCATCAAGACCACCTGGCCCCTGGAATTTGTCACAACCACGCCGCTGGGAAAAGATTCTAAAATAGTATGTATTCGGCTTTTCTCTAAATCCAGATCAGACAGCGTCCTTCTTCTTTCCTCCTCAAGCTTTTCGGCCTCCCGTCTGAGACTGATCTTTTCCCAGGCGCGATTAACGACAATACGTAATTGATCCGGCTCAAAGGGTTTGGAAATAAAATCGTAGGCCCCCAGTTTCATGGCTTCAATGGCTGTTTCTATCGTGGCGTATCCTGTGATCACGATGACTTGAATTGTCTCGTCCAGCGAACGAATGTGTTGGAGAACCTCCAGTCCGTCCATGCCCGGCATCTTTAAATCTAAAAGCACAATGGAAACTTTTTCCTTTGCCAGGACAGACAGCCCCTCATCACCGCGAGATGCCTTCAGAACCTGGAAACCGATTCGGGCAAGGATTCGTTCAGATGCCTCCCGGATATCCTGTTCATCATCCACA
>JASFHC010000128.1:0-6893 GCA_050123435.1 Desulfobacterales bacterium | reverse complement strand
CCAGGCAGCTCCACCGGTGGTCATGGAAATGGCAACAAAAACACCGGTAACGATACTTCCGATCAAAAGTCCGCCCAGAGCGACTTTGCCAAGCAAGAAACCGACAATAAGTGGCGCAACCACCGGCAAAAGTGCCGGAACAATCATTTCACTTAGAGCAAACTTGGTGACAATGTCAACACAGGCGCCATAATCGGGTTTTGCGGTACCTTCCATGATGCCCGGAATTTCGCGGAACTGGCGGCGAACCTCTTCAACCACTGCTCCACCGGCATTACCCACCGCTTTCATAGCAATGGAAGCAAATAGGTACGGTAAAAGGCCGCCGACAAAAAGACCGATGATAACGTTGACGTCGGATAGGTCGAATTTAATGGCAGCATCGCCTGCTTTACCGTGTATGGCAAATTCCTGCACATAGGCTGCAAACAGAACCAGAGCCGCCAGACCGGCAGAACCGATGGCATACCCTTTGGTAACCGCTTTGGTGGTATTTCCCACCGCATCCAGAGGATCTGTGATTGCCCGGACGCTCTCATCCATTTCTGCCATTTCAGCAATCCCGCCGGCATTATCGGTAATCGGCCCGTAAGCGTCAATGGCAATAACCATTCCGGTCATGGAAAGCATGGACATGGCTGCCATGGCAATTCCATAAAGGCCCGCAAAGTAATATGACAGATAAATTGCCAGGCAGATGGTAAGAACCGGAGCCGCCGTGGCTTGCATACTCACGCCCAGACCGGCGATTATATTAGTACCGTGGCCGGTTGTAGATGCTTGCGCAATCTGTTTCACCGGTCCGTAAATGCCTGTGTAGTATTCTGTAATGATAACAATGAGAACGGTAAGAATAAGTCCGATAAGCGTGCAATAGTAAATGTTCATAGCGGAAATACCTTCCAAGTTACCCATGAACTTGTTGCAGGCATAGTAGAATGCAACGGCTGCCAAAATGGCGGCACCGAACATCCCTTTGTACAGGGCGCCCATGATGTATTCACTCTTTCCGAGTCTCACAAAGAAAACAGCGATCGCAGAAGCGACGATTGAGATAGCGCCGAGCACCAGCGGAAATTCAACTACGATCGGTTTATCGGGAAAAAGAAGATGACCGATCAGCATGGCAGCGACGGCCGTAACCGCGTATGTCTCAAAAAGATCGGCGGCCATACCCGCACAGTCACCCACATTGTCACCCACATTGTCGGCAATGGTCGCCGGGTTTCTGGGGTCGTCCTCGGGAATGCCGGCCTCAACTTTACCAACCAGGTCAGCTCCCACATCAGCTCCCTTGGTAAAGATCCCGCCCCCCAGCCGTGCGAAAATCGAAATCAGGCTTCCGCCAAAACCCAAGGCCACCAGTGCTATAACATCATGGGTTACGGTATAGTACCCGGATATAGCGGTTAAAGCCAGACCGGCCACTATCATTCCGGTAACTGAACCACCCTTGAAGGCCAGAGCCAGGCCGGCTGCAAGCCCTTTTTTGGCGGCTTCTGCGGTTCTTACATTGGCGAGAACCGATACCCGCATTCCGATATATCCTGCCATGAATGATGCGACTGCACCGATCGCAAATCCAATGGCGGTTTTTGCGCCAAGGGTGGCAAAGATTATAATGAAAATAATAATACCGGCAATGCCCATACTTTTGAGCTGGCGGTTCAGATATGCAATAGCACCTTCTTGAATAGCGCCGGCAATCTCCTGCATCTTTTCATCTCCGGCAGGCGCTTTCTTGACCATTCCAGCCAGAGAAATCGCAAAAAGCACTCCAAAAGCACCAACCAGCGTGCAATACAACGGTAAATTGTTCATTACAGCTTCCATTTTTCCTCCATCTGAATAGTTAACTTGAAATTACAATTCTTTTATCGTTGAACATGTTCATCCCTTCCTTTGCACCTTTACAAAGGATTGTAACTACAGCATCCCGAGCCTCTGTGATAATCCGGTGTAGAACTTCTTTTTCTTTTAAAGAAAATTTTCCCAGAACATGATCAACAGCACTAATCCCGGCCTCGGGCCGCCCGACGCCAATTCGCAGACGCGTAAAATCACCTCCGCCAAAAGCATCTATTATTGATCTTATACCTTTGTGTCCCCCATCCCCTCCTTTCTCCTTTATTTTTATTCTTCCAAAAGCAAGGTCTATGTCATCATGAACGATCAACATGTCCTCACTTAATATCCTGTAATATCCTGAAATTTTTTGAACCTGAGGCCCGCTTCTGTTCATAAAGGCCATGGGTTTTGCCAAGATAACCTCAACACCATCAACAGATCCCCGTCCGAAAACGGTATCAAACTTTTGTTTGACAAGGGCGATAGAAAAATCTTTTGCAATTTGATCTACCACCATAAATCCAACATTATGCCGGGTCCTTTTATAAGTATTACCCGGATTGCCGAGTCCCACGACTAGGCATACGCGTTTTTGGGGCATAAAAAAAGTCCGTCACACTATTCTTTATCACCGGATTCTGGTTGTTCTTCACCTTCTTCAGCGATGACTTCTTCACCCTCCTCTGCCTCTTCTTCTTCGGGTTCTTCCTCTTCCTCTATCTTGGGGCTGATTATTGTTACTACCGTAAAATGTTCATCATCCAAAAATTCAAATTCACTTTGCCGGGAAATATCTCCCACATGAACCGAATCTCCGATATCAAGATTCGTAATATCAATCTCAATAGATTCCGGAACATTGAGCGGCAAGCACTGAACTTCGAGTTCGCGTCTGATGATCTGCAAAATACCCCCAATCTCAACGCCCTTTGACTTGCCGGTTGTGGTTACAGGAATGTTCACCATAATCTTACGATCCATCGAAACCTCATAGAAATCGATATGCAGGAAATCGCGTGACACCGGATGGAGTTGCAGCTCCTTTACCATAACTGTTTTGGTGGACGTTTCTCCATTATTGGGAATAACAAGGTTTAAAAGGACCTGACCGATCCGACCCTTTTTCAAAACCATGTCAATATCGCTAATATTTACGGAAAGCAGAACAGATTCTGTTCCCGGGCCGTAAAGCACGGCAGGTATCTGACCTGCCTGTCTGAGTCTACGTGCAGGGCCGTTGCCAACAGCGGTTCTAATATTTGTCTTTAATTCTATTAATTCCAAAATATATGAATCCTCCTTAAAAAGACGTTTACTTGAGTTGAGCGATTATAAAGTGTTATGGAGATACAAGGCCTTGGGTTACCATTTAAAACCTTCTATTCGGGTTTTATACAAAAAGAGAAGTTACGGAATCCCCTTTAAAACTGCGAATAATCGCCTCACCAATCAGCTCCGAAATCGAAAGCACTTGGATCTTATCACAGGCTTTGGCATCTTTGCTCAAAGGGATTGTGTCTGTTACAACCAAAGTTTTCAACTCCGATTCCTCAATCCGTTCGATTGCCGGCCCGGACAGAACTGCATGGGAACAGCTGGCATGGATCTCCCTAGCGCCATTTTTCATGATAGCTCCGGCAGCCTCGACAAGGGTGCCGGCGGTATCGACCATGTCATCAAGAATAACCACAATCTTATCCGTAACATCGCCAATAACTGCCATGGCTTTGGCTTGGTTGGGAGCCTCTCTCCGTTTGTCAATGATAGCGAGCCCGGCATTTAAACGCTTTGCAAAGGCCCGGGCCCTTTCAACCCCGCCCGCATCTGGAGAAACGATCACCAGGTCATTATTAAATTCTTTTCTGATATAATCGATAATAACCGGAGCAGCAAAAAGATTGTCCACCGGAATGTTGAAAAACCCCTGAATCTGACCGGCATGCAGATCCATTGTAATGATCCGGGTTGCACCGGCCACCGTCAGTATATCCGCAACCAGTTTGGCGCTGATCGGAACACGCGGCGCTACCTTCTTGTCCTGCCGTGAATATCCGTAGTAAGGAATTACCGCTGTTATCCTGTTTGCTGAGGCACGCTTTAAGGCATCTAGCATCAGAAGCAGTTCAACCAAATTTTCATTCACCGGAAAGCAGATGGACTGAATGACAAAAACATCTTTTGATCTTACGTTTTCATCTATTTCGATCTGGATCTCACCGTCACTGAATCTTTTTACCTTTTCCCCTCCCAGAGGAACATGGATATATTCACATATTTTTCGGGAAAGGTCCGGGTTTGAGTTTCCTGAAAATATTACAAAATCAATCATTTATATTATACCATTACCCATTGACGCAACCTGGCTGGGGCGGGAGGATTCGAACCTCCGAATGCAGGAACCAAAATCCTGTGTCTTACCACTTGACGACGCCCCATAATCAAACATGCAGGGTTGACGTATTATCCCTGTTCCGGGTTGTCTCCTGTTTCTTTTGTCATCATGTCGACAAGATACAACTGCCACTTGTCGTTTTCTGCAAGTACGTTCTTTACTTTCAAAGCTTTATCCGAATCAGAAAAAAGGCCGAATACCGTGGATCCGCTGCCCGACATGAGCGCCCCCAGTGCCCCATGTCTTAAAAGAGCCTCTTTAACTGAAAATATGTCCGGATACATTGATGCCACAGTGGGTTCAAGATCGTTGCATAAATGGCATCTCGGATCAAAGCTCTGCTTGTTCAAAAGGAAACTTCTAAGTTTTTTTTTGCAGTTTGTCAATCCCAAATTAAGATTTTTATAAACCTTGTCCGTTGAAATGCCAAAACCGGGGAAAACCAATAATATCTTAAAACTTTCAAGCCCTTGGTAAGCTTTGAGCTGCTCACCGATACCAGATACTATTGCCGGTTTCCGAAAAATGAAGAAGGGTACATCGGACCCGATAGAATGCCCCATGGATATGAGTTTTCTCGTGGAAAATGAATTGCCGTAATAGCGGTTTAACCCCAAAAAAACAGCTGCGGCATTGCTGCTTCCCCCTCCGAGGCCGGCTGCAACCGGTATCTGTTTTTCTATGGAAATTTTTACGCCGTCATTTACATTCAGGGTTTTAAAAAAAAGGGAGGCAGCAGCAGCGGCAAGATTTGTTTCATCTTCCGGAACATCCGGGTGGCGACAGGAGACGGAGATCTCCTTAACGCCGAAAGTAAGTGACACCCTATCGTAAAGTCCCACACAGCACATCAGGCTAACCAGATCATGGTAGCTGTCGGGTCGTTTTCCCGTAATTTGCAAAAACAGGTTGATTTTGGCAGGAGAGAGAATCCTCATAACAGGTCCGGATTATCCCTTTTCTTTTACATATATCATCCTCAGATCATATAGAATATTTTTCAGCATGGTCTCTTCATCCTTTGTCAAATTCCCTTGGGTTTTTTCTTCAAGCATGCCTAAAATATCTATGGTCTGTTTTGCAAGAGGCAGGTTCTTAGCCTTTTTCCCGGTGGCAGGATCTTCTATGAGTCCGAGTTGTACCAGTACAGACGAATTCAACGAAAAAATAAAGGTGGCGAAATTGATTTTCGGCAGTTGATAATCTGTTGTATCCTCCTCAGGAGCAGCCGCCTCTTCTGATTTATTTTCCTCAACTTTCTCTTTTGAAGGTTCGGCCGCTTCTTCTTTTGTCTCTTGATCCTTATCCTCTTCCGCGAACATTCTTTTGTCTTTAATAATAAAATCCTTTTTATCCGGCATCTCTGATCTCCTGTATGTTTTTGGTTTTATCCTTTAAACGGTTATAAGCTGAATCTTTCCAACCGTGTAGTCACAAAAACACGAATACCATAAAGATTGTAACGCATACCCTTTCCTTGTCCCTTAATGGCTGAACGGCTGCCAAAGGACTCATTGATACAAGTCATGAAACACGCGAGACAATAAATTCTCCGATTTTTTCAGCAGATATTCCAAAAAGCTCTTTCATCCCTACAAGCTCTATATAGCGTTCATCCCACACAACACTGTTTTCCTGGACAATGTTTTTGATGCGCTCATATTTTCCGCCCAGGGCCTTTATCTTTACATCCAACGGAACATTTTCTTTAAACGATATATTCAACAACAGTATATATTCAATCAAATTCGGTGTAGCCGGAGAATTGGATATAATCGGAATAATGATAATACTTCGATCGTCTTTCCGTCCTTTGCCGATATATACATTTCCTTCTCGTACAATAATTCTTTTGGTCCCCTTAAGCAGGGAATCGCTTTCTACACGGGACGGAATCGGTTTTAATGTGCCGTCTTTCTTTATTATTTCGATTGTAGTTTGATCTGTGGGTTCGCCGAGGACGTTCAGACCTCCGATTCTGTAAAATATGGCTCCTTTTATATCTGAAACAATTTTCTGAAGATTTTTAAGAACCATAATATTTCTGTTAATAAGCTGGGATGCATGGACATTGTATATGGCCAGTGTCTCGAACAATATGCCTTCCACCTTGTCGCTAATGCGACTTGTTCCCACAGTGACAGTTTTCGCCTGGTGTCGGATAGCGTCCACAGGTCGGGACATGCAGTTAATGGATTGTCCCAAACACTCAAAAAGTGTGTTCAACATGTTCAGGGCTGTGCCCTTTTTCCCGAAATCTATTTCAAAATCTGATACCGGTAGTCTCCCGGACAGATATTTTAAAAGCAAAGTCAGATCTGATGCTGCTTCAAGCCCCATGGCAGACGGAAAACTGTTATCCGATTTTTTCCTTCTGAATTCTTTATAGAAAAAAGCGATTTTTTCCCTGAAAGATTTTTCAAGGATCAATTCGTAAACATCCATGCCTTTATCGGCATGATCGTCTACTGTTTTCTGGATATCCTTATTGAACCCATAAAGGAAGCGAGACCCTTCGTTTATTGCTATTGCAGCGTAATACCCCCAGATATGTCCCACCAGGGTGTTTAGAATAGGGGCAAAATGCTCACTGACAATCGGGACGTGAAAAACATCCGCTGCATAGGGCTCAAAACGGTTTTCACCCTCGTTG
>JASFHC010000127.1:0-6895 GCA_050123435.1 Desulfobacterales bacterium | reverse complement strand
GGGGTCAGTGAGTTTGCCCGTTACATCAAAAGGACCAAATTCCGGGATATACGTTATGTTATACTGCTTTAAAATCTCGGGAATGGAAGGTCCGGTTCCCGTGACCGTGAGAGCAAGCCCCTTGCCCTTTATAAGATCCCGGATTGAACCCGTAACCCGTGCCCAAACCCCCTCGTCTTTTCCGCCTACCTTGAGATCCAGATCCGATAACGCCAGTCTGCCGTCGGGGTCAGTGAGTTTGCCCGTTATATCAAAAGGACCAAATTCCGGTATGTACGTTATGTTGAACAAATTCAAAATCTCGGGGATGGATCGGCCGGTTCCCGTGACCTTAAGAACAAGTCCTTCGCCTTTTATGGGGTCTCTTGCGACACCGTCAATCGTAACCGTTGAACCGGCAATTTTAGATGTCACATTGACCGCCCATGTCTTATGGGGATCGGTGAACGCGGACAAAGAGCCCAGGGTTGCGTTAACCCGGAAAGGCTTGCTGTTATATCCTCCGTTGAGCTTCAACGCAATACGCCCGTCAGCCTTCGCAGAGGCAGTTGCGCTTTCCAGATTCACCGTATAGGTTCGGCCGGATTGTCCGCCGTTATATGTAAAATGACCCTTTTCGATCCGAATGTCGTTGAAGGCTATCGCAGATAAAATTGATTTGCCATACGATGGTGCTTGTTTTTTGGATACTGAAACCTGCTTGTTTCTTCCGGTTGCAAATTCAAGATTCGATTTCCCGGCCCTGTTGGTCTCAATCAGAATGTCAGGATCAATCAGAATCAGCCGTTTGAAAAGAATAATTCTTCTAAAAAGAGGAAGAACAGCCAGTTTGATCTCCAGTCGCCTGATTTTGGCCAGCTCAGGTCGAGACCCCCATGACACATTCTGGAAACTCACATCCTCTATAACCAGGCTCGGCATTAAGCCGATTTCAAGTTCTATGTCTCCTCCCAGAAAAAGCTCACGGCCGGTGGTTTCCTTGACCATCCGGGCAATTTGAGGTTTTAAATCGTTGAAATTATAACTTGATAAAATTGCATATATGGTTGCGGTTACCGCAAAAATAAGAAAAACAATAATACCAAGTATCCATTTCCATCGCATGAATAGTCTGCTCCTCTAACCTGCATTTCTCATAAATAACTTTATAATAATATGAACCCGGTTTAAAAACAACTAATTATATATTCGTGAGGCAACATCTCAGGAACTTAACGCTTTCGTACCAATTGGAGAGTAATGAAATGATAAGAGAATGGGCTTGAAGAAGTTTTTAACAATTCAACATCTTCGAAATTCTGTAATTTATTGAAATATGGTATGAATAAGTATGCCGGTTAAGTCTCGATTTGGATGGTTTCGACCAAAACCTTTGCGGTCCCTTTTTTATAAAAACCCAGTTTTTTAGCTGCGCCGGCACTAAGATCGATAATCCTGCCTTTCACAAAAGGACCCCGATCATTAACCCGAACAATGATCATTCGATTATTTTCCAGATTTGTAACCTTAACATATGTGGGAAGCGGCAGATATTTGTGAGCGGCATTAAGTCCTTTGGGATCAAAAGCTTCGCCATTTGCCGTCATATGCCCTCCTTTTTGACGAAGCGTCTCGTATCCGTACCAGGAAGCGATCCCTTTTTGTCGGTAACCACTAGCTTTTTTTACAGACATGGGCACATACCTTTTACCGTTGACCACATAAGGCGCCGTCTTGACATGCCCCTTTCGAATCGCATCTTTTGGTGGTAAATCGTCGATAGATTCGATATCCCCACGAGTTAACGGCCAGCTTAAGGGGGCCATGACCACGACAAAACTAAATTTACCTATTTTATATACGACTTTCCCAACACCTTTGGTGACTTTATATGTTGTTTTTACAGTATATTTTGTGATTTTGTAGCTCGTTTTAACCAAACTGCACGATAAAAAAAACAAACCGGCAAACAACACAAGAATCCTTAAAAACCTTTTATATTTTTCAAGTCTCATCTTGCTACTTTATGAAACTCCATTCAAGTCGGTTCAGCACATGTTAAACATTAACACAAAGGAATTACTCCATTTGGAATAGCGGAAGAGGAGGGGAGCAGATATAGACGGATGAAAACTTTTATCGACTAAATACAAGAAGACAAAACCGATTCCAGTTGACCGAGATATCCTCCATAAAAATGATCGGCACCGGGAATAATTTCAAAGCGGGCATCGGGATTCCATGTGGGCAGTATTTTTTTTATCACATCAACCGGTGCAATATCATCCCGGCTCCCGGTGATAACAAACTTTAAACCGTTCGTTGTGCTTATTTTGCGAAAATCCATAAACCCTACCGGAGGTGAAACCATGGCCATATTCTCAACGCATATATCCCCCTGAATGGCGACATGCGCGTTTACCCAGGCACCGAATGAATATCCGACAAGATCTATTTTTTGTATGCCCGAATCCGCAAGAAATGAGAAAGCTGCCAGAACATCCTTCTGTTCGCCTACGCCATTATCATAATGCCCCTGGCTTTTTCCAACCCCTCTGAAATTAAATTTTAATGTTGAATATCCTTTTATATTATAGACATGCACGATGGTTTCAACCACCAAATTATACATATCTCCGCCGTAGAGCGGATGCGGGTGGGTAACCACGACCCCCTTACTCTCGTCTCTTTCGTTGAACAGCCCCTCTATTTCATAATCTTCTGATAAAAACTTTATTTTTTCGACCATTTGTATCTCTCAAGACCAAAATCGGATTTTTCTAAAATCAACATAATATGAGGAACTTTTGGATACAACATTAAAGAACGGATGTCAAAATTCAAATTAATCAAAATCCCCCGCTAAAGAAAAAATGACTATATAATCCGCTTGATTTTTTTCAAAAAAGGTATTATGATTCAAATAATCAATAAAGGTCCGTTCTTAATTGGCGGACCGGTTTCGTTCTGAAGGAAAGATCTATTTGTCATAGCGGCAACCTGCAGTCTGGAACTATGAGAATTTTTTGAAAGGAGAATGTCACTATGGCTAATGGAATCGTAAAATGGTTTAATAGCAGTAAGGGATATGGTTTCATTGAGCAGGAAGATGGTCCGGATGTATTTGTTCATCATACAGGAATCAATGCAACCGGTTTCAAAACTCTTGATGAAGGCGACCGAGTCACTTTTGACATTGAGCAAGGCAAAAAAGGTCCTGCTGCAGCAAATGTTACTGTAGTTTAGTTCACCATTTCCGAATTAAATAAGGGCATTCCCCGGAAAATCAGGGATTTGCCCTTATTTTTTTGATACAGACCTCGCAATTTATCTCCGGGTGATGGCTATAACGTAGCATCTCAATAACTTACGGAGCCACCTGGTAATAAAATGTAAAAGGTCTGGCTGTTTGAGTATGTTAGGCTACCCTTTCAGGTCATTGATCCTTTCCGTAAGCTCAGGAATAAAATCGAGTATATCGTCCACAATACCTACATCCGCAACCTGAAAAATAGGTGCCCTGGCGTTCTTGTTTATGGCAATGACAAAGGGAGATCCTTTTAAACCGCCCACGTGCTGGAATGCTCCGCTGATACCCAGAGCCATATAAACTTTGGGTTTTACCGTCTGGCCTGAAGTTCCGACCTGACGGGATTTCTCCAGCCATTTTGCATCCACAATCGGTCTGGAGCATGAAACATCTCCGCCCATGGCTTCTGCCAGTTCATGTATCATCTCCAGATTATCTTCATCCTCGATTCCCCTGCCCACCGAAACAAGGATATCAGATTTGGTAATATCCACATCGCCGACTTCGGCCTCAACAATCTCCAGGAAACGGCACGTAGCTGCGGCCGGGCCCGCTTCAATGGCTTCAGCGGTTTTGTCAATAATATTACCTTCACCGCTGTTGTTCTCATCTGCCTTAAAAGATCCCGGACGCACGGTAATTACAGCACCTTTGGAAATATCACTAAGCACATGGGTGCTGACCTGCCCGGTATATTCCTCTCGCACAGCTTTGAGTTTTCCGTTATCAATACCTTCAAAATCGACCGCATCCGGTAGATATGCCGCATCAAGCTTGATGGAAAGACCCGGTGCCAGGTCCATGCCAAAATGATCATGGGGAACCAGAACGATTCCGTGCTTTGGCAGAATACCCGCCAGCATGGGTCGGAGTACCTCTGCAGTTACATAAGCCAGTGCCGGGGTGTCGATTTTCCAAACCTCGGCAAAAGAACAAGCCACTTTATTGCATGCCGAATCAAGCTCACTGCCGGCACCGCAAACAACAGCCGTCACCCGAGCATCAGGATCAAGTTTCTTCGCCGCTGCAATCAGTTCCAGAGCCGTGTCATCTGCAACACCATCCTTGTGAATAATATATCCAAAAACCTGTCGGGCCATTATTTAATCCCTCCTTTGGCTTTTAAAAGTTCAATAAGTGTGTCAATTATCTCATCCGTACTCCCTTCCAGAATCTGGGCACCTTCACCCGGCTCAGGCATAAAATAATCTAGACGCTTTGTCTTTGCGCCGAGTTCTCCCACAGATTCCGGTGAAACACCCAGATCTCCGGCAGTGTGAACCGGAATTTCAAGTGATGCCACTTTTCTGATTCCGCGAATGCTTACATATCGAGGTTCATTGATACCGGTCTGAATGGAAAGAACACAGGGCAGATCAATCTCATACATCTCCTGGTTTCCGCCTGCAATTTCTCTGCCCACTTTAATTTTTTTATCATCCACAACTTCTATAAAATTTACCAGAGAAGCAAAGGGCCAATCGAGCATCGCGGCCAGCATTCCGCCAACCTGAGCCGCTCCGTCATCTGCCTGAGCGCCGGTCAGGATCAAGTCGTAATTTCCTCTTTTGACTACGGCTGTTAGAATCGCTGCAATCCCTCTTCCGTCAGAACCTTCAAAGGCATCATCTGATATCAGAATGCCTTTGTCAGCGCCCATGGCCATCTCTCTTCGCACAACTTCTTCTGTGTCTTCGTCTCCGACGGAAACAATGGTAACACTGCCACCGACCCTGTCTCGAATCTGGATGGCTTCTTCAACCGCATAATTGTCCCATTCGTTTACCGAGTACACAAGGTCGTCCCGCTCAATATCAGTACCGTCTCTTTTGACTTCTATCTCATTTTCCGAGGGATCTGGAACCCTTTTAACGCATACTAAAATCTCCATATGTTTCCTCCCGAATACTTCCTTAATTGTAAATTTTGTACTTTTTTGGCAAAATATTTTTGTTGAAACATATCAATAAATTATGCTTATGGAGCCAACTGGTGATAAAATGTAAAAGGTCTGGCTGTTTGAGAATGTTAGTTCGCCTTAAGAAAAAACAGCGAATAAGATCATACATCCGGTATCATATGCCGATCGATCAGCTCTACCAAATCAATAGCCTCCATCTCCCCTTCCAGTCCGCTTGTTTTAATAGCATCTTCAATATTGAGCATACAGAACGGACAGGCGGTAACGATCACGTTGGCACCGGCTTGTTTTGCCATGTCAACCCTCACCTGGCCCATCCTTTTTTCCTCTATGGGTTCGTAAAAAAGCATCAGGCCGCCACCTCCGCAGCAAAATGAGCGGTCCCTGCAGTTACCCTCCATCTCGATCCGCTGAATACCTGGGATCGCATCAATCGCTTTCCTCGGATCATCATAGATATTGTTGTGCCTGCCAAGATAGCACGGATCATGGTAGGTATATATTTTAAGGGGGTCTTCAACACGTTTTAACCGGATATTGCCTGATGTTACAGCGTTAATTATGGTCCGGCTGATATGTTCCACCGGTGGAATACCTTTGTAATCATTTTTTAAAGCATTGAAGGTATGGGGGTCTGCAGTGACAATATTTTCAGCCCCTGTATTGAGGATGGCATCCGTATTTCGGTCCCGCAAATCCTGAAAAAGCATCTCCTCGCCGAATCGTTTCACTTCGTGACCGCTGTCTCTTTCCGCCGGTCCCAGTATCCCGAAATCAATATCCGCAGCTTCAAGAAACCGGGCGGCAGCCCTGCCGATTTCCTGTATTCTGTCATCATATGACGTAACACTGTCAACGAAATAGAGCGTATCCGCGGTTTGTTTCTTTCCAAGAATCTTGACAGTAACATCTTCGGACAAATCTTTTGTCCAGTCTGCACGCTTTTTTTCCATTTTCCCGTAAGGGTTCCCGCGTTTTTCAATAGCCCTCAGCGCCTTTTGCAGGGATTGCGGCACCATTCCCTCATCCACCAAACCTCTCCTTATATCAACAATCTTGTCGATATACTCGATAAAGAGCGGGCACTCTTGTTCACATGCGCCGCATGTAGTACACGACCAGATCTCATCTTCCTCCAGCACATGGCCCATCAAAGGTCGGTTATTTGCAGGTTTGCCTATCAGCGGATAGTTGTTGAATGAATAGTCACGACATTTAACGGATATAAACCTGGGAGAAAGCGGACGACCCACTGCATTGGCAGGACAGTTGTCGGAACACCTCCCGCAATCTGCACAGGAATAAAAATCGAGCATATGTTTCCACGTAAAATCCTCGTACTTCTTGACTCCGAAGGACTCGAGCTCGTCGAGATCTTCATCGTCAACACCCCATTTAATCGGTTTTACCGTACCCTTGTCCAGTTTCATAAAGAAGACATTGGGCAAGGAGGTAAGTACATGAAAATGCTTTCCCAGAGGTAAAAAACACAAGAAAAAGAAGAAGGTGAGATCATGTAAAAAATAGGCGCCCAGATGTAAGACCTGAAGGTTATCGACCGGTACAACACTTAGAATATGCGCGGCAAGCCATATTCCGGTCATTGGTACCGGAAGTTCGGTTTTAAATCCCTTTTGGATCTCGGCTGCAGCCCGGCTGCCGTCAAAAAGCATATCACCTATCAT
>JASFHC010000126.1:0-6897 GCA_050123435.1 Desulfobacterales bacterium | reverse complement strand
TGGAGATCCTCTTCTCATTTCGGAAATACTCACGAAAATTGGTAACAACCTCTTCCTAACTCTTGACACCAAATCAAAAATCATCAACGATTTGGTGTTGGATGATTCGTATTTCAAGGCCCCTGTCTTAATTCCCGGGGTTACATATTCTTACGAACCCTACGATGCACCCAACGGAGCTTTGTGTGTTAATTTTAACACGGTTAACTTCAGACGAGATAAAAATGGCGCCTATGTCAGTGCTGAAACCCAGACTCCTCTTTTGCCGTTTGTATTATCAAGAATAACCGCATCTGCCATGAGCAGGGGGAGAATTATACTTTCCCGCCAAAAAAATGAAATTACATTCTACGCCGGCCATCTTTTTTTATATTTCCTGAAAAAACAAGGAATAAAATCAAACGGGAGAATCCGGATGGGACGGGTTCAAAAATACGACAAACTTATTTTTAGATACCTTTCCAGATTTTCACTCATACAGATCGTATCAAAGCTTCTTGAATATTCTAACAATTTTATTGCCAATCAGTTGCTAATTGCCGCTGGAGCAAAGGGGTACGGTCCTCCCGGAACCTTGGAAAAAGGCATTCGCGCAGCATCAACTTACGCAAAAAACAATCTTAAAATCGATAAGATCACCATTGTAGAGGGTTCCGGAATATCCCGAAACAATCGGATTTCAGCAAGAAGCCTTTATAAGGTTCTTAACGCATTTGAACCGTACCATTTTCTTATGCGCCGGTGGAAAAACGTATTTTATAAGACCGGGACCCTTAAGGGCATCCATACGATGGCCGGCTATGTTGAAAATACCAAAGGAGAATTGTACAGTTTTGTGGTGTTGCTAAACACTCCGGGAAAGTCGACCAAACCGATCATGGACATGCTTTTACATGGCTTGGGTTAAAAACGTGGACGTTTCCCGTTTGTAATAGAGGCATAAGCACTATGGTTGTGAATGGATTCGAAATTTTCAGCACTTACGGAAAACCAGGTGATGTTACTGTCCTTATTCAATTTCCTAGCGATATCCCGCACAATATCCTCGACAAACTTAGGATTTTCATACCCTTTTTCGGTCACATGTTTTTCATCAGCCCGTTTCAGGATGGAATATACTTCGCATGAAGCGGATTTCTCCACCAGTTCGATCATATCTTCGATCCAGATAAATTTTTTAAATCGTGTGCTTAGCCGGACATTTCCGCGCTGATTATGGGCGCCGGCATCACTGATTTCCTTTGAACAGGGACAAACAGAAGATATGGGAACAACGACGACGAGTTCAATGTCGGTTTTACCCTCCGAATTGCTAGACCCTAAAATACTGCATGAATAGTCCATCAGGCCGACAGTTTTCGTGATCGGAGATTCTTTTTTAATGAAATAGGGAAAGGTCACCTCAATATTTGCCGATGCTGCATTTAAATATTTTTTCATCTCCTCGAGGATTCCGGAAATTTTTTTCAGTGCAACCTCTGGGTGGAACATGTGGAGTATTTCCACAAATCGACTCATATGGGTCCCCTTGTATTCATGGGGCAAATCAACATACATGCATATGGAAGCTACCGTGTGTTGAACCCTGTTTTTCCGGTCCAGTACGGTTATGGGATATTTAAGATCCTTTATGCCGACTTTATCGATAGGTATATTGCGATTGTCGTGCTGATTCTGAATATCTTTCATATGAGCAAATATTCTTTTTTTACATGGCTCATTGCTTTGAAAATATTCCCCTTAACTTTACTGTTGCTTCTGTAAAGCTGTTTCAAAAACGTTTTTATCTCCTGTCGCTTCGAAACTTTTGAGGTCGGGCATGAATTTACGAAAGTCGGGTAATCTTTTTCTCGTGCAAAACGTCTTATAACGTCCTCATCAACAAAGGACAGAGGTCTTATTATTGTGAACCTTTCCTGGAAAAAAGACTGGGAGGGAACCATAGTGCTTATCTCTCCAGCATAGCATATATTCAAAAACAGGGTTTCAATGATATCATCCTTGTTATGGCCGAGAGCCAGTTTGTTGCATTCAAGTTCATCCGCAATTTCAAAAAGTCGTTTTCTTCGCAATCGTGAACATAAAAAGCATGGATTTTCCCGATTCCCGGAGCTGTGTGCTAAAACTCCATGATCCGTGTGTTCAACTCTTAGCTCAAAACCGGTTTTTTTACAATATTCCGAAAAAGATTTACTATACCCATTCTCAAAACCTGGGTCGATATACACAGCAAACAGCTTATAATCTATAGGGATACGGGGCAGACGCTCGCTTAATATCCACATCAGTGTCAAGCTGTCCTTACCGCCTGAAAGCGCCACTAAAATTCTATCCCCGTCGCATATCATGTCATACCGGTGCAGAGCTTTGCCCACATCCCTGTTAATCACCTTGTATGTGTTGCTGACTTTTGACAAAAGGTATATATAAGGTCCTTTACTGGCTTTCCTTTTCTTCTTCTTTGATGGTAATTTTTCCGGCAGCGATCTCACGCATTGAAACTACGATATCTTCATTTTTTGGTGAACTCACAAGGTATTCTGACCCCTCGCGGATCTGTCTTACACGCTTGGCCACCATATTGACAAGTAAAAAACGATTTTTCACCCGCTTCAGACAATCTTCTATTGTAATACGTGCCACTAAATCCTCCGTTACTATTTATAATTTCATATTACAGAATTTCTATGAGCTCATAATATCTTTTTCCCCCTGGAGCCTGAAGAGTTATTTCGTCTCCAGGTTTTTTCCCGACAATCGCTTTACCAAGGGGAGAATGGACAGAAATGCGTCCTTCATCGATATTTGCTTCATCCGGCCCCACAAGCTGATATCTAACACCTTCACCGGTATCTATATTTTCGAGCACTACGTAACTAGCAAATACAGCGCGATCATTTGGAAGTGTTCGGGAATCAATTATATCCACACGGGATAGTTTATATTCTAACTCACTTAATCTGCCGTCAATAAAGGCCTTTCGGTCTTTGGCCGCGTCAAACTCGGCATTTTCTGTTAAATCCCCATGGCTGCGAGCCTCCTCAATCGCCTTGATATTTTTGGGACGTTCGACTTTTTTTAGATATTCCAGCTCTTTTTTAAGAGCCTCATACCCCTCTTTTGTAATTGGCACTTGTTCCAAGATTATATTCCTTATAAATATTCTTTTGCCAAAATTTCAGCTATTTGAACTGCATTGGTTGCAGCGCCTTTTCTGATGTTGTCAGCCACAACCCACATATTGATGCCGTTTTTAATCGATTCATCATCTCGAATGCGCCCTACCAGTGTCAAGTCCTGCCCGGCAGCATCGATGGCAAGTGGATAAAGGTTATTTTTGGGATCGTCAACAACTTTAACACCCGGTGCATTTTTTAGAATAGATTTTACCTCTTGAGCGGAGACATTCTCTTTGGTCTCAAGATTGATCGATTCCGAATGCCCATAAAATACCGGCACACGAACGGTTGTCGCTGTTATGCCTATGGCATCATCCTCAAGAATTTTTCGTGTCTCGTACACCATCTTTGTTTCTTCCTTGGTATAACCGTTGTCCAGAAACACATCGATATGCGGCAGACAGTTAAAAGCGATGGTATGAGGATAAACCTTATTCTCGCAATTTTTGAAATTAAGAATGGCCCGGGTCTGAGAATCAAGCTCTTCAACGGCTTTCTTGCCGGTCCCGGACACAGCTTGATATGTGGAAACTACAATCCGTTTAATGCCATATTGCTTATACAACGGATACAGCGCAACAACCATCTGAATGGTTGAGCAGTTAGGGTTTGCGATAATTCCCTTGTTTGTGTATTGCGCTACTGCATGAGGATTAACTTCCGGGACCACCAGCGGGACATCCGGATCCATCCGCCATGCACTTGAATTATCTATAACCACACATCCGTCTTTTGCGGCAAAAGGCGCAAATTTTTCACTGGTTCCACCACCCGCAGAAAAAAGGGCAATATCCATGCCTTTGAAAGAATTTTCTTTCAATTCCTCAACATCAATGGAATCCCCCTTGTAATCAATCTTACGCCCCGCAGAACGGCTTGATGCTAACAATTTAATAGAGTTAATCGGAAATTTTCTTTCCTCGAGACACGATATCATCTGATTCCCGACAGCACCGGTTGCCCCTGCGACAACAACATTAATTCTTTTTTCAGCCATCATGAATTTCCATTTTTTCCTTTCCTTTAATATAATCTGCCACGAGATCTCCGACTTCTTGGGTGCTGCATCCCATTTTCCCAGCACCAACATCTTTGAGATCATCACGCAGTACCTTAATAATCCCCTCTTCCAACAAGGAGGCGGCCTTTGATTCCCCTATGGTCTCAAGCATAATCTGGGCCGCTGAAATGGCAGCAATGGGGTTAATGATATTCTTGCCGGTATATTTGGGTGCTGATCCACCGATCGGCTCAAACATAGAAATTCCTTGAGGATTGATATTCGCCCCTGCAGCGATTCCCATCCCTCCCTGGATCATTGCGGCCAGATCGGTTATAATATCTCCAAACATGTTATCTGTTACAATAGTATCGAACCACTCCGGGTTTTTTACCATCCACATACATATGGCATCCACATGAGCATAATCTGTCTCAATATCAGGGTACTCCTCAGCAATCTCATTAAACGCTCGTTCCCACAAATCAAATGCAAATGTCAGTACATTGGTCTTGCCGCAAAGCGTTAGCTTTTTTCGTTTGTCTCTTTTTCTGCAATATTCAAAAGCGTATCTGATGCACCGTTCCACACCTTTTCGGGTATTGATCGATTCTTGTATTGCAACTTCATCCAACGTGCCCCGTTTTAAACAGCCGCCTGCTCCGGCGTAAAGGCCTTCGGTATTCTCTCGAACAACGACAAAGTCTATATCATCGGGTCCCTTTTCTTTCAGAGGAGTATCCACACCTTCATAGAGTTTAACAGGTCTCAAATTGATATACTGATCAAAATAAAACCGTAGCTTCAAAAGAATGCCTTTTTCGAGAATACCGGGTTTCACATCAGGGTGGCCGATCGCACCGAGATATATTGCATCTGACTCTGCCAGTGTTTTAAGTGTGTTATCCGGCAATATTTCTCCCGTTGCTTTAAAATGTTCACCGCCTAAATTGTACTGGTTAAAATTAAGTCTGAAATCGAATTTAGTTTCTACGGTTTCAAGGACTTTGATTCCCTCCGCAACAACTTCCGGTCCGGTGCCATCACCGGGGATTACAGAAATATTATATTCTTTTGACATAGTAGGATATCCAATTCTTTGATATTAATTAAAAAAATCCATTTCTTGTCTTAATTAAACTGAGTTCGAACTGTGCTCATCTAATTCAACTGTTCCGGGCGCCCCCCCTTTTATCCTTCTATGCTGTTTCAGTGTATTAAAAGGACCTGAAATAACATAAGTAAGCCCTAAGAGGAACAAGGCGATGGATGGCTGGGCGGCAATAAAAATCAATATGAGTATATTTGCAACCAGAACATTGAAATTCATCTTTCGAAACACTTCCGGTTTTTTAAAACTGTTGTATTTTATAGTACTTACCATTAAAAAGGAAAGAATATAAAGCAAAACCAGAATGAATATAGGATTCATTTTTCCTGCCGGGCCGAATTTATGACAAAATAAAACAGTTGTTGCCGCCATGCCTGCCCCGGCCGGAATCGGAAGACCTACAAAATGATCACTGCTAACATTACCCACCTGCGAGTTAAACCGGGCCAGTCGTAAAGCGCCACAGGCCGTGAAAAGGAATGCAGCCAGCCAGCCAATTCTCCCAAGCGGTCTAAGCGCCCATAAATATATCATTATACCCGGTGCAAGACCAAAGGATATCAGATCCGACAATGAATCGTATTCAATACCGAACTTGCTGGTAGTATTTGTAGCTCTTGCGATTTTACCATCCATAATATCAAACAAAACGCCAATAATAATGGCTATGGAAGCGGCAATAAACTTGCCGTCTATTGAAGCAATAACCGCATAGAAGCCACAAAAAAGATTTAGGGATGTAAATATGTTGGGTAGAATGTAGATTCCACGACGCGATCTTTGCTTTTTAATTCTTTTTGTTTTTTTCATA
This sequence comes from Desulfobacterales bacterium, assembly GCA_050123435.1. Taxonomy (GTDB): domain Bacteria; phylum Desulfobacterota; class Desulfobacteria; order Desulfobacterales; family UBA11574; genus S5133MH16. The sequence goes on along the minus strand of JASFHC010000126.1, from coordinate 796 downwards.
TCAAATCTCCTAAAACTGATATTCCGGCCTTTACCTTGTTCCCAACATTCACATTTAATTTTGTATCGGGAGGGAGATAAACATCGAGCCGTGATCCGAAACATATTAACCCAAAACGATGCCCGCGGGCAACATCGTCTCCTTTCTGAACGTTACAGATGATGCGCCTTGCAATCAGACCTGCAATCTGAACGGTGCAAATATTTTTCCCGTCTTCAGTTTCGACAAACATTGCATTGTGTTCGTTGTAGTTTGAAGCTTTGTTCAGATTAGCTGAGAAAAATTTCCCAGGATAATAATTAATCGCTTTTACTCGTCCTTCATGGGGGATGCGATTTACATGAACATTAAAAATAGACATGAAAATACTGATTTTAATACACGATCCCTCAACAAACCTACTGTTATCCACCGGACCTGCAAAAACTATCCTACCGTCGGCCGGTGAAACCACCGCACCGGGATAATTCGGTATAACACGGTCCGGATCCCTAAAAAAACAACAGATGCAAAAAGTAACGGCAAGACCGATCAACGCCGGAACGCTCATTTCCAGAAGGGCAAAAACAACCGTAGTAAATACAGATGCAAATATAAAAGGATACCCCGCACGTGCCACGGCAAAAGCGGTAGGGTTCGGCGGGTCAGACCAAGAAAAACCACTCATCAAATTGCCTCACATACCACAAAACCCATCATTACAGTATTCCAAGATTCCAATTGTGTCCTGCCCGCATGTGTTTTGCAATAGCCGGCAGAGTGACCTAAACTTTATTATATATCAAAAATAAATAAA
>JASFHC010000125.1:0-6917 GCA_050123435.1 Desulfobacterales bacterium | reverse complement strand
GATGAATTAAAACAAGCTGTGGAAAAGTTTTTAAATCAATTCCAAGATGTAGAATTAACCGTACCAAACTTATCCGATGATTTGAAACATAGAATAGTAGCCCTTGCTTCTCTCTGTGGTCATGGGCGGTGTCATGTGCACCGAGATCCATATTCAAAAGACGAAATAACCTATTTGCCGGAGCCAGAAGGAAGCCCACGGCTGGCAAAGCAGTTATTTCACCTTGGCATCGCCTTAATGGCTGTCAACGGAGCTACGGAAATCACAGATGACATTTACCAAATATTATTAAAAGTGGGCAGGGATCTCGTCCCAAAAATACGGTTTAAATGCCTGCGGTACCTTTGGGACGAAAAAGCGATAGTCGCGAATTGGGTGTTTGTAACTACAAATGAAGTTGCAACCGGGATTGATATTAACGGAAAAACCGTACTCCGCGCCTTGCAGGATATGGCGATTGTCGGACTTGCCAAAAGCCATTTGGATGAAAAACGGCACGGATCTCCGTATATCTGGGCACTGACAGAAAAGGCCGTTAATTTGATTGGGTGGAGTGATTTTTTCTAATGACCAAATCTTTGAGACACGAAAAACGGGGTAACCGTAAAATATATATATTATTAAAAAATATCTCTTATAGATATTAGTGTCTTAAAGATTGGTTTTGGTTGTGCCTGGGTTTTGGAAGTGGTGCTCCTACCTTGGGCGGGTGGATGGTGGGCGATTTTAAGCGATGCGAAACAAAAAAATAGACCGAAGGGGATTGACCGATGATTTTAAACACGAAAAACGATTTGCGAACACTTGTAAATTTGGCTGAGAAAAAAACCAGAGACGACGAAACTCACTCATTTGTTATTTTTCGGCAGGAACATGGTTATAAAATTTTGAACTCGGTGGAATTGTCGGTTGAATCCAAATTGCGGCTTATTGGCGCGCAACAATTTGAATCAATCGGAGATGCCTTGCTTAACTTTATTTTGGGAAATCATAATGCAGATTAGAATTACAAACCAACTGACGCTTAGCCGGATTCAGGAACGGAGAAGCCACACAGCGTCATGGGATGATTTTGCTGTTACTTGATCTGAGCAGTTTTGAAATTCATCGTTTTTGCTCAAAGATTGTCCGAGAGATTTTTAGAGAAAACGGCATGCCGGGAGAACAGATAAAATATTTTCTAAATGGTAGAAATATTTAGACGAGGTTTAGAAGATGGCAAAACCAAAAGTCGATATAAACAAATTAAGTCAGATGCTTAGAGCAGGTAAATCGGTTAAGGAATGTGCTAAACATTTCAACGTCACAGCTTCAGCGATTTCACAACACAAAAGAAATCTGCATGTTGGCGTTGTCAAAAATATTTGCATGGAAAACGCTCACCGGGTTGTTGAAAAAAATTTAAACATCATCGATCAGCTTTTTAAGATTAACGAAGAGGCCAACAAACTTCTTAATGATCTTCTGCAAAAGCCGGAAATAAAATTGAAGACCATGACTGAAATCCGTAATCAATTAAAATTGCAACTTGAAATATTTCAAACTTTGTTTGATTTTCGGGCAGTTGAAGCGTTCCAGCAAGAAGTTTTAGAAACAATAAAGGGGGTAGATATAAATGTTAGAAACGAAATCATTAACAGACTCAATCAGAGACAAGCTCTATACAAATTTCTTAAATTCGATTGATCAAGAGTTTGGCGCAGAAGCTCTTACGCCGCCGACTGATCCTGAACTTCTTGAAGGATGGTGCGCTCGTGTGTGTCGGGCGATTAAAAATAAGGTTATAACCTGGCAACAGTTCTTCGCGATGTTTCCGCCGGATTATGCAGAAACTTTAAAGGCGGAGCTTTTAAGGCAATGTGAAGAAAAAAAGACGAAAACTATCCAACATTTTAAGAAAAGAGCGCATTAAGCGGGAAAAGAAAAACATAGACCAAAACCGCAAAATTAAATCCTAATAAGGTAGCCGAGGTAGCGCAACTGGCTGAAATGTTTTTGCGTAAATATTGTGGACAGGCAATCCCAAGGAAGGATGCCGAGACACCCTGGATGGAAATCCAGGTAGGGTAGCCAGCAAACCGGAAGATGGCAATCTTCACTAAGGAATAATTTAAAATACATTTATTGAAGGAGATAAGCATTATGAAAGAAATAAACAAAAAAAATTGTGATTGCTGTGGAAAACAAATCGATGAGTTGAAACCTATTGGTAAGGCTGGATATTTACTATTCGAGGACTTTAGTGAAAATTTATTGCTGAAAAGAATTAGACCAGGTGCTCCATATAATGAGGAAGCTGAGAAAGCGGTAGAAGGAGCTTTAAATCAGTACGCTGATGAAGGCTACAAAGATCCATTAGAGTATTTAAAAAGTAAATATGGGAAAAGCAAGGGGGAAGAATTGTATTTTTCGGATATGGCATATAACCAAGCTGGTGCAAGCTGGGAATGCAGAGACTGTATTTTTTTAGATACTGATGAATATTTTGAAGAACTTGATAGACGCTGTAGTAAAAATGAGGGATGAAATAGAGTTCCGCCTTTCGGACGTTGCAAGCCTTTGAAATAGCTTCTAACCAAAAAATGGCATTTTTTGATATCTAAAAACACAACCTCACGGCTTTGAAACAAGGAAAAGATATATTGCAGTGATCGCAGAATCGGCTGACGGCATATATGATGGAGATACCTCAGCTTTTAAAACATACGTAATTCGGGCACTCGCTATTACTTATATGAAATTTGCCACCTTTGCAGATATCGTTATGCGACACAGAATATCTTTGATGGAAGAAACCATGCGCTTCATTGAAGATACTTGGTTAGGCCGAGGCATAGGATGAGCTTACACCCGACCGAAAACTAAAACCGTTGGTATCACAAGGCTGAAAAAAGAGGGCCTACATCACTGTAAGCCCGTGATCTGTTGAACGTCCCAGGAAAGGGCGCTTGCAGTTACGACCACTCCCCAAACGACCAGCTCTAATTCTGTCTAAGCGGCTCCATTGGGATAAGGGTCTTCTCGGAGGACGTCTCTTCGTAGAACGCCGCCGCGTCGCCCATGCCACCCTCGCAGGTGTTGTTGTCATCTGGCGTCGTACAATCCGTTCGAGTACCCTCGCATTCGGCGGCCCAGAACATGTAGCCAAGCATCCCGTGGGTGGTTCCAGCGCCGTTGGGCATGACTGTCTGCACGTAGTTTCCGGTGGCGTCTGGGTGCTGGAGCGATTTGCTGAAGTCCACACACTCGGGCGCCGGCTTCCTTCCGGTAAGCCAGAGACTGCCGGTGAGCTTGGCCGGGGCCAACGGCGGGATCGGCGGGTCATATTGTGGCTTGCCATCGATGTGTTCCTGCCAGTGGGCGATGAAATCCTCCGCGGACGACTGGCGTGGCGTCACCATGGCGTTGGCGTAATCGAGTACCGGATCATTGGTATTCAGCCACTTGGCGGTGGCTCGCTCGGTCAGGGCGATCAGCCAACGGTCGCCAGCCGCGAGGTCGACGGTCAGCCGGGCTGCGTGGTTAGTGCCGCTCGAATCGTAAGGATGAACGGAGCGATAGGCATGGATAAATTTCTGTAAACCTTCAAGATCAGGATTTCTGTTCTCCTCGTAGTCAATCTCGATGCCGACCCCTAAATCCCCCGCCACCGCAGCAGCATTCAGGCCTAGTTGCCAGGCATCCTCGGCCAACGCCTGGTTCCATGCGTCGACGTAGGTAATGCCGCCGATCGAGAGCATGACGCGGACTTCCTGGTTCTTGAAGTAGTCCACCACCTCTTGGGTCATACCGATCGGCACGCCATATAGGGTCTGCTCATCGGTCTTCTGGTTTAGCAGCCTCAGCGGATGAACGAAGCTGAGCACCACCAGGTTCACGCTCGGATTACCGTCGCCGCGGTTGATCAGCCAGTGGTTCTTCTCATCGAAGTCGACCATGTCCCGCTCGCTGGCCCAGGTACAATAGTCGTTGCCGCAATGCCAAGCGCCGTAGATTGATATGGGCATAGGTTCTACGATGCCGCCACCGCCACCTCCGCCGGTGCTGTCACATTCGGCAAGAAATTCCCACGGAGGGCCTTCGTCGGGGTAATCGCGTTTGGACCCTGTGTCGGATGCGTTCACGTAGGCGTTTTCCAAGTACTGAACTTGCTCCCCGGGGAGGTAGTACGCCTGGCGTTTCCATTCAGGCAGCCCGCTACAGTCATAATCAGCCAGCGCGCTGCTGGCTAAAAGTGCCGAGCCAAGAGTTATGATCCCTGCGATTGTTCGGAGTTTCATTGCGTGTCCTCCTTCATCAAATCAAACGGATTGAATTTCCCGCTCCTTGTAAGTTTAGAACTGGGGAAACGTCTGATGAGAATGCCGAGCGCATCTCGTTTGTCTCAATGTTCTGCTCGAAGACCTTTCAACCGCCTCTGGCAGCTCCCATACGGGACAGAGTCGATGCCGATTCAGACCGAACTCCCCATAAATTTCGAGCTTGTCAAAACCTTTGATCTCTTACCAAAACAAGAGGCTGTCAAGTCAAGTCCGTCCTGTCACATATAATCTAACGCATTCCTATTTCAGCACAAATTCAGCCTTACAAGTTGAACTGAATCACAACCTCTTTAGTTTCGGGTAATGTTGATTAGGTTTTCAAACTCAGCGGAAGGTCATTTTGGCTCCAACTGACCGGATATCATACCAGAGATATCAGCAACGCCATCCGTATCATATCTATGGAGTTCCACCCAGGGCGCTTCAAAATCGAAATAGACTTTGACCGGCTGGCTTGATATGTACACATCTTTGTCTTGATCCCCGTCTGTGTAACTCAATTGAAACTCGCTTAGTATTTCCAGCCACACAACCGAGCTTTCATCTTCCCAATAACCCAATAGACGAATTGAAGGCTTTTGACCTGTTGGGAGAGTCACTTTTGCTGTAACGTACTCTACAAGCAACCGCATACCATTAGGAAGTAATGGCGAGACCGTATTACACGAGCCCTGATTATCTGCCAAAGTGCAATTAAATTCTAATTGATAGGGTTCCGGCTCTTTCTGCGGTGGTGCTGCGATAGCGAGACCGCTGCCTATGCATGTCATCGCCAGCACCAAGACTACCAATAAACGATAATTCCATAATGGTTTCATTTTTTATCCTCCTTTTTTTGACATTGTTTGGAGTTAGATGTGTGGTATTCTAATTAAATGGTCAGAGCTTTTGCAAAGGATAGCCTACGTTCAACACCACTTCTTCGATCAATTCCTTCTCTCAAGTCGTTTTCTGGCCTTTGTATTTTCTTGAAAATTAATTCACCGCTTCTTCGATCTGTGCCTTGTCTTCTCTCTAAGCCAGTTCTACGGTCGACACCACTTCTACGATCCCCCTGCGTTCTTCTGTTCGGAATGTGGTTTGTATAGGAAAATTCTCGGTTGTTAATCCCTAACCGCCTGCCTCCATTATCTGTATGTATCATTTTGATTTCCGCTATACTCATTTCCAGATCTTACTATTAAATAGTTGTGCTTCAGGGTAAAAGATTCATAGATTGTTTTAGTACCTACGTATGGATTTATTCTTTAAGAAAAGCCCCTGAAGTCTATCTCCAGGGGCTTAAAAAGGAGTTTAAAAATGAAAAAGTTATTTTTATTTTAGATGCAAAAAGCGTGCAAAACCAGTTGATTATAGTTCGAAGCTTTATGTATTAAGCATTAGCATCAATTTTACGGTAAATGCAGTAATGCTAATACATTGGAAAAACTATGTAATTGTGGGGTAAACTACATAAATGTTATTACATTATTTACATATTATTTTATGATGATTCAAATGGTTACATATTACATTGTTGCAACAATGGAGGGGGAATTACGACAGCAAAATGGGATAGTTTGATATGAAATATCTTGCCAAAAGTGCAGGTCCAACCATTTAAGTTTAAAGTGCATATATCGTATTTCTTACAAATGACTTTTTTTCTTCATTGAATCCGTTAAAGAATTTTGCACGTAATTCATCACTCTTTAAATGAGGATAGGTTGGCACATTCTTGCTTATAAAAGGATCCTTCACGCCGTACCATTTCCCACTCTTCAATTCTTGATGGTAATATCCACTATGTTCTGCCTCGCAATCGCAAGCTCCTTATCGCCCGCTTTGACAATCGCATGCATGAGTCCCAGAACCTCATACTCACCATTGTCCAACTGAGTTGTGTCCCATGACACCGGAAAGTTGTCGGCTATTGCTGCTGATTCCCCGATTTTGATCCATGTGTCTTCACCCTTCCTGCGGAAGTACCAGGGATTCGTGATCTTAACGATCGGACCGGACATATTCAGTTGCCGCAATTCCTTTGCCAAAAGATCTTCATCAAACCGTTCCCGAAGCTGCACATGTCCTGAGTACTCGTTTATCGCTTCCGACGGAACAATGAAAAAAGGTCCCCAATTATATGACATGATTTCACCTCCTCCTATATTAACTATCTTTTAATATTTATTACATTGGACTGTAGTAAGTAATGTTTAACAGAGGATGACAACTATAAAAAGATATCCATTTTATTCCATACCGCCTCTGGGCATTTCAGGATTAAACTTGAAATCGCAGCCACACAATTCACATGTTGCATTTTCCTCAGTTTCTTCTTCGCAAAGTGTTACCTGTGCGCTGAAGCATTTTGGGCATTTTAAATTGGCAAAAAATTCCTTCAATCGGCATAATTGTTAACAGGTTAGTTTCATTCTGACCCCCCTATAATGAATATTAAATTGTTTTAAATAATGGATGTATTGACAATTTTAGTGTCTCTTAGTGATACTGTCAATCATGTTTATAGAAAGATTAGGAATATTATGAATAGCTATCCATCGGGGCAATGAGCATTCATCATATCACCAACGAAATGGTAAAGGATAAGCCTCG
>JASFHC010000124.1:0-6925 GCA_050123435.1 Desulfobacterales bacterium | reverse complement strand
GATTGACCTAAAATAGTGTATGGTGTTTGGTTTTTGACAAATTTCTGTGTGCCTGAAGATCTGAAAGAGGGCATTTACAAAAAATACATATAGAGAGATTAAAGATATGAAAAAATTATACATTGTTATACTGGCACTTTTGGTGACGGCATGGTGGCAAAACCATGACAAAGAAGTTTACGCCTTTGATACCAGTGCCACGGAATATTTCAACCTGGGACTTAAAAGCTCGATGAGCTATAAAAAAATTAATTATTTTTCCAAAGCCTTGGAGTTGAACCCGACTCTTGCTCCGGCCTATGAAAAACGAGGATTGCATTATTATTTTCAGGAAAAATATGACAAGGTCATTGAGGATTTTACCCAATATATCCGACTGGTTCCCAATAAAGCCGACGCCTACCGAATGCTGGGTATGGCTTATCTCAAAATCGGCAATTATGAAAAGGCAATTATTAACTTCGACAAAGCCATCAATTTTGCACCGGAAATGAGCTCAGCCTTTGGGTACCGGGCGGAGGCATTCCGGCTGAATTTTCAAATGAACGAAGCCATTGAGGATGCCAACAGGGCCATTGCATTAGAAAATGATCTGCAAATTTTATCCGACATTTATAGAACCAGGGCCAAGGCATACCAGGAATTGGGTGAAGAATTATCGGCAACCGCTGATTTTAAAAAGGCGGCAGATATTGATCCCAGGTACGTCCTTTACCGCTATTTGTCAGGGTATGCCGACCTTCAAGACATAAGAAAAGCGGGACTATTATATATGATCGGAATGGCCTTTGTGTTTGTCTTTGGCCTTAAACTAAAGCCTCCCAGAAAAGACGAATAAATCGGTTGGTTCATGCTGTAACGCTTTTTACTCGCTGTTTTCTTTGCAGACTCCACAGATCGTGCAGGATTCCATAGGACATGGCGGAGAGGTTTTTTCCTGCAGGGCTCTTTTGTACTCGTGTTTGAGAAACGACTTGTTGATGCCATGATCAATAAAGTCCCAGGGAAACAATTCGTCTAAAGAGCGCTCCCGAAGCACGTAAAAATCAGGGTTTACGGGAGATGCTTTAAAAGTCTTGGGCCAGTTCCCTCGATTCTTATGGGCCAGGGATAATATCTGGGCCACTTTACGGTCGCCCCGTGACAACAGGGCCTGAATATAAGCCCATCGAGGGGTGTCCGCATGCACCTGAACATTTGCCACTCTTTTAAGCCCTTGTTTTATAGTTTTTATCTTTTTTTTCAATGAACCCATATCGTCCATGGCCACCCATTGAAAAGGAGTAAAGGGCTTGGGAACAAAACTACTTAGACTGACGGTTATTTCTCCGATACGTTTCCTGGCTTTGCTCGATTTGAGGAATCTGTGTTTTATCTGTTTGCAAAGTGTAACAATAGCTTCAACATCATCCATGGTTTCCAACGGGAGCCCCACCATAAAATAGAGCTTTAAATTGGGTATACCTTCAGCTACGAGCGTTTCAGCAGCGTTGAGAATATCTTCTTCAGTGATGCCCTTGTTGATGATGTTGCGCATGCGTTGGGAACCCGCATCAGGTGCGATGGTAGCGGTTTTGACCCTACTTTTCTTGAGCAAAGACAAGAGCTCCGGCGAAAGGGCGTCTGCTCTGAGGGAACTAAACGATATTCTGATATCCTTTATAAATTTCCGATTGCAAAGCTTATTGATTTCAGGATGATCCGAAACTGAAGCACCTACAAAACCAATCTGGTCGGTCATGGAAACGCCGTGCTGCAAGCATGTTTCGAGAAGGGAAAAGGGCCTGAACCTTGGCGGTCTGTAAATAAATCCCGTGCTGCAAAATCTGCATCCGTGGGCACAGCCTCTGCCGACCTCAATCAGAAATGTACGGTCGAACGTGGTATTTGGGGTTAATACGGCACTGCAAGTCGGGGCCCGGGAAAGATCTTTGGAAAATTGACGCTCAATTTTAACGGGTACGTCCAATAGCGGTTCAACCGCACGAAATGTTCCATCTGAATGATATGTGGCATTGTAAAACTCCGGGACATAGGTGCCGGGGACGTTTCGGGCAAGGGTTTTTAAACACGACGTTCTATCTTGGTTCAGCAATTCAGACAAATCTGTATCAAAAAATCGGGGAAGAATAGCCTCGGCTTCCCCGAACAGAAAACAATCGATAAAAGGCGACACAGACTCGGGATTTAAAAAAAAGGCGACCCCCCCTGCGATGATGAGAGGGTGGGGGCTCTCTCTATTACTGGATCGCAGAGGAAGTCCTGCCTTTTCAAGAATAGTCAGGAGATTGGGAAAGTCATTTTCAAATGAGACAGAAAAAGCGATGACGTCGAAAGCAGAAATAGGACTTCCGGATTCAATGGTAATGATACGATCTGATCCCTGCCTTTTGTCCGTCGGGAGGAAACCCCTTTCGCATACAACGTGGTTAATTTTATTGAGCAAATCATATACTGTCTGAAAACCGAGGTTGGACATTCCAACATGATACGTGTTGGGGTAGACCAGGGCGACTTTGATCCGCCCTTTCCATGATTTGCGAATGGTTCCGATTTCCGATTCAGCAAATTTTTTATGGAATTTGTCAGTTTTCCCTGCCATTGATGATTAAACTTCAAAATTAACGACGTGTTACTCCAAACCCAGCGTTTAGTAAAATAGTAATCCATTATTTGAAGCGAAGCGATGCTGGATACTGGTTGCTTGATGCTGGATAAACATTAAAAAGGCGTTTTTTTTACTCAGAATCCAGAGACCAGTATCCAGTATCACGTGGTAAGGATCAGTTCTCATATGCGATTCCAAAAACTTGACATATATATTAACATTTTGATTTGTTTAGACTTCTAGTCCGCCTTTTTTCTTAAAAATGTCGGCACATCCAGGTCGTTAAGGTCGGTGTTATCAATTACAATCCCTTTGTATCCTCTGTATGTGGCGCCGCTCAACTCACCCACTGCTTCTTTCCTGCGGATAAATGTGGGCTCATCATAATCTACGGCATCGTTTAAGTCGTCAAAGGTGATATCTCTGATCTTGCCTCTGAGCTCGGACCCCAATTCGGATTTAGGATTTAAATCGATTCCGGTTGCGATAACGGTTACCCGCATTTCATCACCCAGAGTGTCGTCTATCACGGTTCCCCAGATAATATCGGCATTTTCTCCGACTTCATTATATATCCGCTCTGAAGCTTCGGTCATCTCTTCCATTGTCAAATCGCTGTTACTGGTTATGTTGATCAAAACTCCCTTGGCTCCGCAAATGGAAATATCTTCCAGCAGTGGATGGGATATAGCGCGTTCGGCTGCTTCTACGGCACGGTTTTCACCATTGGATGTACCGATTCCCATGATAGCCATACCGGCTTTAGACATCGTTGTCCTGACATCAGCGAAGTCCAGATTGATCAACCCCGGCATCATAATAAGATCAGTAATGCCCTTGACCGAATGGAGCAGAATTTCATCAGCTTTTTTGAACATGTCGGTCATTTTGGCGTTTTTTGACGCAAGACCCCTAAGCCGGTCATTGGGTATGGTGATAACCGTGTCAGCGACTTTTTTAAGGGAATTAATTCCCTCTTCAGCTTGTTTTGCCCGTTTTTGGCCTTCAAATGAAAAAGGTTTTGTCACCACCGCAACGGTAAGGGCATCAATTTCTTTGCAAAGCTCAGCGATAACCGGTGCAGCTCCGGTTCCGGTCCCGCCGCCAAATCCTGCTGTGATGAATACCATGTGGCTCCCCTCAAGCATATTTTTGATGGCCTCGGAATTTTCAATCGCGGCATCCCTTCCGATTTGAGGATCGGCGCCGGCGCCCAGTCCCTGTGTCAGCTTTTCTCCAATCTGCATCCTGATGGATGCCTTGGAGATGTCAAGAGCCTGTGAATCTGTGTTGGCGGCGATAAATTTTACCCCCTGGAGCTTGGAATCGATCATATTGTTGATAGCATTTCCACCAGCTCCTCCAACACCAATTACCACAATTTTTGCAGAATTTTCATTTTCTACCAAAGTAAACATGTTTCCCCACCTCCTGTAAAATAAAGTTAAATTACATCCTTAAACCACCGTTTCATCCGAGTCATGACCCGGTGAAAAATATTTGTGTCACGAATTCTGAATTTCTTTTCGGGCTGATTTTTTGCTCCGTACAGGACAAGTCCTACACCGGTGGCATACATGGGATTGTTGACAACATCGATAAGGCCGCTGATTCCTCTGGGTGTGCCGAGTCGACTTGGAACATCGAAAATGGATTCGGCAACATCCGTTATACCGTGCAAAAGAGATGACCCGCCGGTCAGAACCAGGCCGGATGTGATGACGTTGTCCATACCAGCCCGAAAGATTTCCCTTTTTATTAATGTGAAGATCTCTTCGATACGGGGTTCTAATATTTCTCCCAGAATCTGTCTGGGAAGTTTTCTTGGCTTTCGCCCCCCCATACCCGGGACTTCAATGGTTTCTTCGTTGCTAATATCTCGGGCAATACAGGTGCCGTATTTTATTTTGATCTTTTCAGCTTCGACCTGGGATGCGCGCAAACCGACGCTGATATCATTGGTCAGATTGTTACCCCCAAGCGACAGAACAAACGTGTGTTTGATGTTTTTTCCGAAAAAGATTGCCAGGTCGCTGGTTCCGCCGCCAAGATCCAGAAGCGCCGTACCCAGATCTTTCTCTTCATCGGTCAGCACGGCTTCACCCGAAGCAAGGGGTTCCAGGACGATATCGCAGACATCAAGACCAGATCGGTTTGCGCACTTTACGATGTTATGAGCAGATGTGACGGCGCCGGTCACAATATGAATTTTAGCTTCCAGCCTTACACCGGACATCCCTACAGGATTCTGAATACCGCCCTGATCGTCGATGATAAATTCCTGGGGAATGACGTGGATGACTTCACGGTCCATAGGGATTGCCACGGCGCGTGCTGCATCAATGACCCGTTCAACGTCATTCTTTGTTACTTCGGGACCCTTTATTGCTACGATTCCACGACTGTTAAACCCGGTTATGTGACCTCCTGCGATCCCTGCATATACGGATGAAATTTCACATCCGGCCATAAGTTCCGCCTCTTCAACAGCCTTTTGAATCGATTCTACCGTAGATTCAATATTTACTACTACGCCTTTCCGAAGTCCGATTGAGGGGTGGGTACCGATGCCGATAATATTTATTTTATTTCCTTCCACTTCACCAACTACGGTACAGATTTTCGTCGTGCCAACATCAAGGCCTACAATGATATTTTCCTGACGTTGCATGTTAAACCTCCTTATGACCTCCGGCAGGCGATTCCATTGTCTTTGGATGTACAACAATGCGATTTAAATTATTGAGATCGATTGATTCCAGATGTGAAAACCCCAGTTTTTCTTTGAGATGTACAAGAATATTTTTAAGCCTGTCATATTTATTCGGATAGTCGTTATATCCGATTTTTATTGCCTTGATACGATCAAAAGCATAAATCGTAAGGCCCATTTCCCTGTCCACCTGAATCTTTTTTATTAATTCGCACGGAAGAACGCTTTTACATTTTTGACCCAATTCCAGAACATTCATTACGGCGTTAAACGGCATACTGCGGGGTTTGCCGCAGGTATTGATGTCTGAAAACTCAAGACCGCTGATAATTGGGAGCTGGTCAGGATCCGATGCCGCCATTTCCTTGAATATTTCTCCGGAAGTATTGATTAAAAATTTGCGACCAAGGTCGAGAACGGCAAGCGGTTTGTGTTCTTTGATTTTGATATTAATTCCGGACGGAAGATCTCTACTGACTTCAGCCTCGGTGATCCATGAATGTGCCAACAGCCGTTTTCTGGCCATTGAAAGATTTATGGAAATAATATTTATTCCCTTTTTTATCTGTACCTGCTCCAGAACCTGTTTTTCAGTGAGCCTGTCCGTACCCGTAACGACCAGTTTTTCGGCCCTGAAATAGTCGCATTGGGTTAAAAAATCGTAGCTAAAAATAAAAGCAAAGCTAAGCAGCTGCAAAGCGGCGATCACCCCCGCTGTTTTTATACAGAAAACAACGCGTTTTATGATTCTGTTCCGCTTTTTGGAAGCGCTGTTCTTGTAATAGTTTCTTCGTATGTGCTTACGACCCAACAACCTTAACCTCTCTTTCAAGATTAATGTTGAACTTTTTCAATACGGTTTCTTCAACAAGTTCCATCAAATTTAGAAAATCAGCGGCGCATGCGTTATGGTGGTTTAAAATAAAATTGGCGTGCTTTGTTGAAATTTTTGCTCCGCCGATGGATTTTCCCTTTAGTCCGGCCGTCTCAATAAGTTCGCCGGCGGTCTTACCGAATACGGGATTTTTAAAAAAACATCCTGCACTGGGCAGATCTCTCGGCTGTCTTTGCCAGCGTATTTCTAAAATTTTTTGTGCCTCTTTTTTCAGACGTTCAGGGTCCGAAGGGGTCAGGCGGAAGCAGCCGTCTAAAATAACCTGTTGCCCGGGATGGACCTCTATATCCTCTTTGTTCCATGAAAGCTTCCGGTAAGCAAAATCGAGATTCTGTTTTTTTATATTGCGTACCTCACCGGTGGGGAGCAAAATGTTTATTGATTCGAGGATGTCTTCCATGGAGCCATAGGATGTGCCTGCATTCATCACAATTCCTCCCCCAACCGTACCTGGAATGCCCAGGGCAAAATTCATCCCTTCAAGTCCCCTTTTCAGGGCAAAGGAACAAAGTGTTTTCATGCGAGTGCCTGCCATGGCGGTAACAATAATCCCATGGGTATTCCGGTTTGTTTGAGAAATGGAAGTCAGACACTGTGTCAACACGATCACAACTCCGGTTATGCCGCTGTCTTTGACCAGCAGATTTGTGCCGTCGCCCACTATGAGATAAGGGATTTCTCTGTGACATGACCATGTTACAAGGGTTTT
>JASFHC010000123.1:0-6960 GCA_050123435.1 Desulfobacterales bacterium | reverse complement strand
TCCTTTTCATCATCGATCCAAAGAAGCTGCCCTGTGGCTGAAAAACCGTATTTGCTTCCATCCAGGCGATACCAGACATATTTGCCCGCCTCGACCGTGACCTGGCTGGGTTCATTGAATTCACCCTTATAAAGGCCGGTGGTTTCTTCCTTGAAGTATACGGCTCGTCCTGTTGAATCGACAATTTTAAAATACGTCTGACCTGCCATTTCATACGCCGGGTCAAGAACCACGGAATAGGTGTGGGACCAGCCAAAGCCCAAAGAACCGGAGATATCCGACCGGCTGTTGTATGTCGCCCGAAAGAGAAATCCCAAACCGTTGGGAGACGAAAATTGGAGATCTAATCGTGGTTCCACAACGTTGCCGTTGAATATGCAGATTTGTTCACCCACAATACCGTCCCCGCCCAATTGGCTATTTGGATGGAGTCCGTTATCCAGATCCAAAAAGGCCAAATCATCGCCGGTTGAAATACTGACAGGATTGACCTGACCTGCCGTAAGTGTCGCAGGATCGCTCCAGTACCGGCTTCCTTGATAATCGGCCCTGAACTTGTAATCACCGGCAGCCAGATGAAAAATGATTTTGCCGTCGGCATCCGTAGCGCCCTTTCGGGACAGATAGCTGCCCGATGCGGTAAACACATATACGGTCACCCCTTCCAAGGGCACCCCTGAACCGGTTACGGTGATCTCGGCATCAGCCATGGGAATGGTCACCGTCGTGTCCTGCCAGGTAAAAAGATCCGACCAGAACTTCCGGCCCAGGTAGTCGGCCCGCACCTTGTAAGGCTGTTTCGGAAGATTAAAAACCACCTGGCCGCCGGCGTCCGTGGTTTGTTTCCGGGTCAAATACGATCCCGCCTCGTTGAACAGATACACCGGTATATCGGAAATGAGTTCAGGCGATGAGTAATTTCCTTGTACCGTGATCGTCACATCCTGATGAGAAATGGTCAAGGTCTCGGAAAGGTTGTCGCTCACCGCATACACCGGGCTCCAGAATTTGTACCCCAGATAATCAACGCGGATCTTATAGGCTCCTTCGGAGAGATTAAATTCCACTTTTCCTTCTGAATCGGTTGTCTGATGTTGACCTAGATATGATCCGCCTTCGTTGAACAGATAAACCGGAATTTCCACAATAGGGTTCTGAGCGCTTTTCTCTATGGTAACCTGCAAAATTTTTTCAGCAGCGGCGCATATATCCACTTTTGAGAAAAGCAACGCAAAAGTTAAAACAATGATGACCCACGTGACGCTTTTTGTTCGGTTTATTTTTTTCCGCATTATTTTTTCTCCACCGTTAAACTTCCACTAGAAATGGATTGAAGACGGGTTTGAAGGTTGTGATCCGCCGAGAAGCTATAGCCGCTATTAGAAATATTTTTCGTTTTATCCGTTTTTGGCGTGATTTTATTTGCCAATGGTGTGATTGATAAGAGATTAAGTTTCCGATCTGATCTTATTATTCCACTACAATTCAGCAACACCCATGCCAAGATGAGACTTTTTTCTAAACAAGGAGTATTTGAAAAGAGTCGAACGAGCTTGAAAATCACGAGATACCTTGATTTTAAAGGCTTAAGACGATTATGATAAAATGGATTATTTTATAAAATGGACAAATTGGATAAAATGAAAAGGGTTGACGGAAGAAAATAAGATAGGAATATGCACATAAAATTGTGTGCTCCTGCACATTTTTTTGTGCATGCTAATAATCTGCGCCCATCCTGCTGAGGCAGGTTCAGTTTCGCCATTCCAGAAAAAAAGGGCTCTTTAAAGTGATAAGTGATTCGAGAAAAATCAGCTGTCAGGTCCGCACTGCTGATTTGATATCACAACCATCTATATTGCTTTTCAGGTTACGTATAGCAGATAGTTGTAATCAGACGTTTTTTATATGAATTGGATATTTTATAAATATTTTAGTACCCTCCATCAGGCGTGAGTGAATCGTCATCTGGCCTCCAAGCAGGTTGACCCTTTCTTTCATGCTTCGAATGCCCAACCGTTTCTCTTTATCTAACGCGAGTTCCCGGGCCTTTACATCAAAACCTTTGCCGTCATCTTCAATACGAAGGATGACATTGGGGGACGCTCCCATAATTTTGATGGTCGCCTGTGTGGCATGGGCATGTTTACGGATATTGTTCAGGCCTTCTTGAACCAAACGGTAAAGATGGATTTCAGCACTGGAATCAAAAATCAACTTATGTATACCGGCAGATTGAAAGTCAACTTTCAATCCACTATTTTCAGAGAATTCTTCACAATATATCTCAATCGCCTTCACAAGGCCCATTTCATCAAGAAGAGGCGGGCGTAAATCATAGGCCAAGTTCCGAACAACTGTAATTGTCTGATCGATAAGATCGGAATATTTTTCCATCTTCACCTTCAATTCATGAGATATTGCTGGTTGATCGTCGAAAATCAGGTTACAGTCGATTTTTAGTTTAGAAAGGTTTTGGGCGATACTGTCATGCAACTCATAGGAAATCATCTGCCGCTCACGTTCCTGGGCCTGCATCAGCATTTGAGAAAGGTTGCGAACAAGATCTTCGGCCCGCTTGCGTTCGGTAATATCCATCGCCGCCACAATAACACCTTTAGATAAATCAGACGGATCGAGTGGGCTTCCCTGAATATAGCAGCGAATTTCTTTTCCATCCTTGGTAACCCATCGTGTCTCCACCTGTCCTACTCCCTTCTCTTCAATTTCGGAGTAAAAATCGCGACCGACGCGTTCATACTCCTCGGCATCCGGATAAAGCATTTTAGTACTTTTCCCTAACAGGAAACCTTCTTCGTAGCCCCAGATACGGTTCATGGCGCTGTTGGTCCAATCCAGTATCCGATTATGGACCAAACCAATCCCCATCGGAGAAGCGGCAAGGATTGCTTTCATGATCTGTTCCCTCTCATGCAGCGACTCCTCTACCCGCTTCCGTTCCGTAATGTCTCTAATAACTCCGCAGAGCACTTTCCGATTTCTCAAAGTGAATACACTGGCAGATATCTCTACGGGGAATATGGCACCATCTTTTTTCTTGTGGTACCGAACGGGAATTCTTACCAGCTTTCCCTCGAGTGTTTGCCTAATGGAGACATCGGAATTCTCTGGCTCTGCTGTGATGTCTTTATGCCTTAACTTTAAGAATTCTTCCCGACTATAACCATAGAGAGTCAATGCAGCTTTATTGACATCTATAAACTTCCGGGTTTTAGCGTCAAATAAGATAATCGCATCTGTTACGGTTTGGAAAAGCTGTTTCAGCTCCTCGTTAGCCTCTACCAGTTCGGCAGTTCGCTCTTCAACCCGCTGCTCCAGCTTGTGGCGAGCGTTGCGCAGCTCTTCTTCAGCCTGTTTGCGTTCAGTTATGTCCAATGTCAACTCAATCGCGCCCACAATCTTGCCGTTTTCATCCTGCACGGGATATCCCCGGATAAACCAGACTCTACCGTCAGGCGTGTATTTTTCTATCTCTTCGGATTGACCCGTCTTCATGGCTTTCCTGAGTGGACAATCCGGACAAGGATCGTTGCGCTGCGGCCATATCTCATAACAAAATCTACCCAATAGTTGCTCTTGTGTCAAATTCACTGATTCACAGGCAGCCCGGTTGGCCCATAGAATTCTCATTTCAGTGTCTTGATATATAACATGCTCTACCAAGCTCTTGAGAATTATCTCTTTTTCTTGTTCAAACTCCTGCAGAGGCTCCTCCGCCTTCTTGCGCTCAAGAGCTGCTTTTTCGAGTTCTTTAACCCTTTGTTCCAATTCTTCATAACTTGGCTTTTTGACCACTTAGATTATCCTCCAATTGGCATTAAATAACAAAGACCATGATTACAGATATTTTTGTTAAAGAGTCAAGAGTCTTTATCAAAACCTTTTGGCACATATCCATTATCATGGTTGCCACGAACCCAAACGACCTTTTGACGATAATATTTCTGCTCAATAAGGTTTAGGATCCGCTGATGCGGTGGCTTTAAATTCTCATAAGGATTGCCTATAATATCCCCATTTAAGATAAGTTCAGTATTTTCAGAAACATTCCAGAGAAAACGCTCGAAGTCGTCATATAAAAAATAGCAAGGTCCTATATGCAAATCGCTTAAAATGATTGCGTTCATTTCATGCAAAGTGAATTTTTCTTGAAACTTCAATAATTTAAATTAATTAAATGTATCTAAAAATCCATAAAAAAGCAAAAGGACAAACCATAATAAAATGATTTGTCCCTTTTGAATAAATGATACTACAAAAATAATTAAGCTCTGATATTTATATTTTCATAGCAGTTATTTTTAACGCAGAGATGTCGAATGTCAGCAAGCAAGCGGAAACAATGCTTCAGCTATGTTCTTTGAAAAAAAGGATCCTTTTTTCGGCAATAGGCCTGCCCACTTTATTTTCGCTATTTCAGGTGCGCTATCGACATTACGGCATTAACCGCTTTTTCAATAGGAATAGCGCTCGTGTTCCAAGTCAAGTGAAAAAGGTTAGGGTCATCATAGCCCTCCCCACACATTGAGCGGCGGAACCAATGCTGATTTTTATCGCTTTTCTCTATAATTTCTTGGACTCGGTCTCGGGGCATTTCCAGTTTTGTCACAGCGTATTTTTTTCGCCAATCCATTGAAGCAATCAGACGAAAACGATAGCAATTCTCCATATCTTTTAAGATAAAATATGCAGCCCGCCCAATGATCACCACATTATTTTCTTGGGCCACTCCCAAGATAAGGTTTTTTAAACTGTTCTGATATTCTTGCTCTTCGACCACGCTTTTATCGTATCCCACAATTCGCTGTATATAACCCTTGTTGAATATTTTGGAGAAAATGTTAGATATTCTTTGTTCTCTACTTTTCTCAAAAGATTCCAAGGTTGTTTCCGAGACATTCAGATCTTCTGCAATTTTTTGAAAAAGAGATTTGTCAACATACTGATAGTCGAGTCTTTTGGAAAGCAACCGCCCCAGCTCCCTTCCGCCCGAAGCCAAATTCCTGCTGATAGTGATTACAGCCATCTATTTTTTTCCTTTTTGATTGATTGGTTGTAAGGCAGTAATCAAGCACCTGCCTATTGGAATTGCGAAAACACAAGGCATTTCAATGAAATTGCTATAGTTTTTTTCGTTATGCGGCATGCACAAATTCTAGCGAATCACTTTTTATTCTAATGGTGCTTTGCCCTCATCCACATGGGCTTTTAATTCTCTGAGCATCATTTTTAATTCTTTTTGACGATTAGCTCTTATCTCTGACCAAATCTTTTGACAGGACTCGCATTCAAATGCGTCCTCCATATATTTGTCATATCGATAAAGGCTTTTAGATATTATTGTAATAGTTTCCATTAAATTGTAATTGATATTTTTCAGCATTGGCTCCACCCCCTTTCTCCTTGCTCCTAATCGCGTGCCGCATAACCATTAAGTTTCTATAAAGCATATTCCAAGTAATCGAGTTTCAAAGCACATAAACCCAGTACTTAGCGTGATAAGCGCGTCCCGAGCTTTATTTCATAAAATAACAATTGAGCTGAAGATGCGGTCAGCAAAACAAGAGGTGTTGAACAAAGGAAACTCATTCGAGATAGAGGGTAGATTTGAAAAAGAGAATCTTTAGCAAATAAAATATCATTAGAAAAATAGCGTGTCAAATGAAATGTTGTCACAGTGTATGGATGCAGGCTTAGCTTCAAATATTTTTCTTAATATTTCTATCATTATATTTTTTGTATTAGGTGTTGAAGTTGGGTGGGAGTTAATGAAGTTAACACCTAATGATTCCAAACCGGCCTTTAACAATCAATGCAATCACTCTTAATGGGTTGAAATTTTATGTCCATTTTCTCCAATAAAGATAAGGTGACTAAGTTTCTTATTTAAGATGCTCAAGTTCTTTTGAAACACAGCCCGACCAAATGGATGGATGGTTTTAAGGTTGTTAGTGTCGATGAAGATTTGAAAAAATTCGGTTCCATGCTCTTTTAAAGCATTGATTAGTTCATATGCAGAATTTCCATCAAAATCACCATTCAATCTCAGATGAAGACTGTCTCTGGTTTTATAAGATAATATTTGAAAATTTGCGGCCATTGCATACCCCCTTTAAATATTATTTTTGTTATAAGTTTTATTAGCAGAGTATAATTCAGTCTGTACATAGAGAGAGGGCTTCATTTTAATGGTGGGGACTCCTGCAGAAAGGGAATTTATCCCGAACAATCGGGAAAAATACTGATAAGATGGGTTGTAGGAACCTGAATCAACTCTAACTGTTTTAGATATAGCATAAAAACGAAAAAGGCAAACCCCGAAGAAAGGATCTGCCCTCATTGAAAAACGATATCCCAAAAATTTTGAAGCTCTGGTATTTACCCTTTAACAGCAGTTATCTCAGAGTTACCCGAGAGGTGTATGTTATGTCGATGACTGTCACCTCCGGTGGCGACAAAAATCGAACCGGCGGCCCCCAGGTTCCTGAACCCCTGCTGACATAGAGCAAGGCATTACCATTGACCTTTGTTAGGCCGGTGTGCATCCGGTAGTAGAGCTTTGTAACTAGATTAAAGGGAAAGATCTGTCCCTTGTGGGTGTGACCTGAAAGCTGGAGGTCAAACATTCCAAGCGACTCACTGCTGATTACCGGCTGGTGCTTCAAAAAAAGGGTGAATTTTTCCCTGGGCATTTTTTCCAGCAGCGCCTTTTCAGAAACTGTACGGTCTGGGCCATAGCGTTTCCTTGCAGGGTCGTCTACACCCACGATATTGATAAGATTGGATACGGTTATTCCTTCTCCTCTGAGCATTGTAAAGCCCGCCTTTTGGGTAAATGCCAGGGCACGATCAATGCCTGCATAAAATTCGTGATTACCGGTAATCGCAAATTTCCCATACTTTGTGGGTATGTTCTGAAACATATCCGTTAGTGCCTCC
>JASFHC010000122.1:0-6996 GCA_050123435.1 Desulfobacterales bacterium | reverse complement strand
ACCGGATCCGAGCTTACCGGAAAAATTCGTCATCATTTCTTCCGGCACGTCTAAAAGAAGGCATACTAAGACCTGGCAAAAAGAAAAATTTGCAGAATTAATGCTGTTGTTAAAAGAAAAATATGGGTTATCCGGCGTTCTAGTGGGGGGTATGGACAATCAAGAATACAACCGTGAGATCATAAGGATTTTAGAGAAAAAGGACCGGGAAAAAGACATTGATATTCTGGATCTGACCGGTAAAATCGGCCTTGGCGGTCTTTGCTCGGTTATAAAAGGAGCAAGCTTATTTGTGGGTATCGATTCAGGTGTCATGCATATGGCGTCTTGTTTGGATATTCCTGTGGTGGGGCTTTTTGGTCCCACCGATCCGTTTTATGTGGGACCTCAAAACAAGAAAAGTATTGTGGTAAGAGAAGAATCCATGGAATGCGTACCCTGTTATTTAAAGGACTGCAAACACAGAGATTGCATGAAAAATCTGAGTGTATCGAAAGTATTTGAAGCCTGTAAAGAGCTCTTGATTCAGCGATGATAGAAGAACATATTCAACAATCATTCAAAGAGACCAATAGCTTGCTCGGAAAATTTGCAATTTTTATCGCAAGTGTTTCCCATAACCGTATTGCCAGCATGGGCAGGGTATTTGGGATGCTTATGTATGGTATCGATGTGAGGCATCGACGGATCGTCAGGCGCAATTTGAAATTTGTTTATCCGGAATGGCCCCCCGAGCGAGTTAAAAAAGTTTCCCAACGCGTTTTTCAAAACCTGGGCATTACTATTCTGGAAATTTGTCAGATGATTTGTTTTTCCAGCGATGAAATTTTAGACAGAGTTAAAATAAGGGGTGAAGAGTATCTATTAAATGCCATGCATTACAATAAGGGAGTCATCTTAATTTCCGCCCATCTGGGAAACTGGGAAATTGTACCATTATTTTGGCCGTTGTATTTCAATACACCGATTACCATCGTGGCCAGAAAAATTCGAAATAAAATAATTAATCGATGGATTTATGGATTCAGGACTCGGTTCGGGAGCAGGATTATTTATAAAGACGTGGCCTTGCCCAAAATGACTCGAACCGTGCGTCAAGGTAAGACACTTGGGATATTGATCGATCAGGGGATGAAAAGCTCTATAGGCGTAAAGATTAGATTTTTCAATAAATTTGTCACTGCAACACCCGGCGCAGCGCTATTGGCTATGCGATGTAACAGTCCGGTGTTACCCGGTTTCTGTACCAGAAATGACGATGGTACATTCACCATTACCATAGAACCGCCCCTGGCTTTAAAGAGAACCGGTGATCTTAGTGCGGATTTGAAGACGAATACTCAAATCATGACGGATGCTATCGAAAAAATGGTTAGGAAATATCCGGAGCAATGGTTTTGGGTTCACAAGCGGTGGAGAAAATATTATCCCCATCTTTACCCGGAAGATATGGACAGGCGGAGACATCGCCGGAGCAGAAAAAAACAAAGGGTTCAGTCGGGAATGATCTGAATTTTTTTTTCAAATATTTAAAAATTAATAAGTTGATATGTTAAAGGATGGATATATTTTTCATCAGGTTAGGACAACTAATATAGGATAGCTTTTCATTAAAACTTCAAAGTTCATCCAACTTTATTCCTTGTATAAATAAAAGCAAGCTTGGTCACCGTCATTTGCTGCATTTAACTGAATAGCTTTGTTTTTAAATTCTTGGATTTGCTTTTTTGAGAAAATTGAATTTCGTGGGTTTTTCAAATAAAGGCTTTGGTCTTTGAGCGGGATGTTTCTAAGATAAAATTCGCTGCCTATGAATTGAGATTCTGTGGAATCAAATTCTATATCTGCCACTTTGAACCCAGCCTGTTTTGAAAGAAGCTGAATACTTCTAACGGTGTGCAAAAAAAGGTGCCGTGGTGCATCTAAGGCTACCCAATTAACGCCATAATGACGCCATGCATAGGAAGCGGCAACCGGCATTCTGATCAATACATATCTATCGGGTTTCAACAATTCGTAAAATTTTTTCAAAATATTTAATGGTTGTGGCATATGTTCAAAAGAGTGGTTAGAAATGATACAGTCAAAAGATCCTTCTAATTCGAAAATGTACTTTTTTAAAATTTTAACGCCATTCCGATAAAAAATGCTTTCTTTAATAAAAGGATCCACACCCGTCAGATTAGAAAAACCATCTCTATGCATACGAATTAGTAACTTGCCGGCGCCACAGCCGGCATCAAGAATTGCAGAATTGAATTTTATTTTCGTTTTCTTAAACCAGCTAAAGGAACCGTATTTATCTGAGCGTAGAGGCCACAACTTGTTTTTTCCAAATAAACAATATTTTGATCTTTGACGACGCAATAAAGCTCTAACGGGATTTCTCCTGTGATTTTTCTTAATCTGATAAGAATAATATTTCTCAGGGTAATATCTGGAAAGATTCCATGGTATTGTTTTTATTTGAAGACATTCGCAGGAAGCACATTCAAAATACTCAAATTCATCCCTAAGACCCAACATCATTTCACGGACAGTAAACGTTTTGTTATTTAAAGAGTTTTGGCAGATTTTACATCGGCACATATCGATCCTGACTATCAACAAATTAAGAAATAGTCTGTTTTGAAAAACTATATGTAAAAAAATGACAAGTTGACATTACAGACGTAAACGAGTAACTATTTTTTTCTCTTTATATTCAGACCTTAAATAACATAGCGAAAAAAAATGTTTTGCACAAGGAAATAAAGCCAGTAACATCCTAAATCAAAATCGAGATTCATTATGGTTCGATTAAAATTTGAAACGATAAAAGCCTTACTCACCAGTCAATATTGGCTAATACTCACATTGTCTGGAGCATTTTTCGCTTTCTTTGCCCTTAATCGTTCTGGGATTGTTGTTTTTATAAAGTTAAGCCTGGTTTTTTTGATCCTTAATGTATTATTCGGCGAATATAAACTAAAAACCATTCCAATCAGCTATTGGATTACAAGTGCCATTTGTGCATATTTATTGCTGGCAAGCGTTTTGCTCTATCCGCAGCATTCACACTTCAGATGGATGGGCAATTTAGTCAGAATGCTTGTTGTTGTTTTTGCCATTCACTGTTTGAGCCAAAAGAAAATCGCTGGTCGGGTTCCAGAATTTTTTTCTGCAATCCTATCGCTAACCGTCTGCTACCAGTTTGCAGCACGCTATTTTTTTCATATGCCCCATGGTACTTTTACCAACATTCATTACTTAGCTACATTTACTGTTTTGGCCCTTCCGATAATTTATTATTTTTTTTGGGTCACCACCAGCTGGCCCAAATTTTTATTTGCTCTCATCGCCATCATGGATGCTAACCTTTTATTACAGACGGGTTCGCGGCCTGCATTTTTAGGAATTATTGCCGGCACGTTTTTTGTTTTTATTTTTCTTGTCAAAGGTCGCTATAAATGGTTTGGAATGATATTCATATGTTTTATTCTGGCCGCTTTGTATTTAACTGATTATGCCAATTTTGCTTCAAGAATTCAGGATTTAATTGTTAACCTTGCCGAAGAAGAAAGGATCCAATTATGGACTAAAGCATTTAATAAGATTAAAGAAAATTCGTTGTTGACCTGGATATTCGGTCGTGGGATAGGGTGGTCTCCAATAACTTACACCGAAGGTCCGAATTTTAGTATTCTTTTAGTCTCCCCGCATTCTTTTTTTCTCGAAATAGTTTATTTAAACGGCCTTATCGGATTCTTTCTAATTTTCGGGGGGCTGGCAGTTTTATTCAAGTCAATCATAAATACGGCCAGACAAAACCAAAACAGAAAAAATCGTCTTCTGTTAACATGTTTAATTATCGTATTTTTAACCTGGTTTATCCATTGTGGCCTGACTTTTCCATTTTATACTAAATATTCGCAATATCCATTAGCTTTTATCTTTGGAAGCATGTTAGCATTTATAGATAAGATTTCACGGGATATGGCAATCAAACCCAAATACCTGGAAAACATAAGTGAGTCGTTGAATATGGATAGTTGAAAACGGCAATAATCAATATTAAGCTATCTGCATAATCAGGCCAATTTAATGGTTGCAAAATCATATCACTACTAAATGAAACATGGAACCGGCACCTGTAAGTATTATCATCCCAAATTTTAATGGTGAACATATATTAAATCAATCCCTCGCTAAAGTTTTTGAGGCGGCCCATGCTTATCCTGGCGAATATGAAATAGTTGTTGTAGATGATGCCTCCCAGGACAATAGCATTCAATTGATTTCGGATAATTTTTCTGAAATCAAACTCGTTCTTCATAATACCAACAAAAGGTTTGCCAAAGCCGTTCACAGTGGGGTCAGGTCTTCCATTCATTCGATGGTTTAGCCGGGAGGATACTTTCCGTGTTCCCCCGCTCATAACAGACCGTACCGGAAGTCCAAACCGGGTTTCTTGGAATCGGGGGATAATTATCCGAGGTGAAATCAGAAAACGAAATTGGGAACTAAATTATGTATTGGCATTATTTAACGCTTTGGGCGCTTTAAGAGAGATAATCAATTTAAGAAAGATTTTGCATCTGGATAATTACTCAAGATTTTTGGAAGATGTCATTGCAGAAATCAGCG
Organism: Desulfobacterales bacterium; assembly: GCA_050123435.1. Classification (GTDB taxonomy): domain Bacteria; phylum Desulfobacterota; class Desulfobacteria; order Desulfobacterales; family UBA11574; genus S5133MH16. Next base: position 2,370 of record JASFHC010000122.1, on the reverse strand, counting down.
ACTCGTTTGATTCATAAGGAGGAATAATGTCAATTGCAAAGATCATTTTTCTGGGGAAAAGCAAAAAAAAACAAGGTGAGACCAAATTTATGTTAAATGCGCTCCGGCGATGTGTTCAGAAAGCTGTTTTCATCAATTTACCTCGTTATAAGAAGTATTTTTTCTGGACCGATTATCGAAAAGTTATTTATAATAAGATTCTTAACTTCAACCCTGATCTAGTACTGATTTATTCTAAAGATATTCCTTATGAGGTTCTAAAAAAAATAAACATGTCCTTTCGAACAGCTATTTTTTATCCAGACTCTGAAGGTCCCAGTGATGAAAAACTGCTCCGCTATGGTAGGTTGGTTGATTATCTGTTTATAACGAACAATAGTCAGCTTGCTGAGCTTCAATCCCTGGGAGTAAAAAATCCCATTTTCTGTATGCAAGGTTGCGATCCTGATGATCATCGTATTCTTCCTACGAACAAGCGTAAGTGGGCTTCCGATGTGGCATTTATTGGAAGACCCAATAAAGATAATCGCATAAACCTTCTACAGGCAGTCAACCAACGCTTCCATCTGAAAGCGTGGGGGGGGCGCTGGAAGGATTATGGCCTTACGTGTTTGAAAATCCGTGTTTATCCAAAAGAATTCGGTAGGATTTGTTATGCAACAAAAATTATTTTGGGCTGTGACCAATATCATGACATGGAAGGCTACTTTTCAAATCGCACTTGGATTACCATGGGTTTTGGCGGTTTTTTGTTGACCAATTATGTGCCTGGATTGGAAAATATATTCACTAAAGGTGAACACCTCGAATGGTATCGAAGCCAGGAAGAATGCCTTGATTTAATTGACTACTACCTGAAACATGAACATCAGAGAAAAAAAATTGCCCAGAGTGGTTATGAATATGTTCATAAGAATCGACCTTGGGATGTCGTCATCGAAGAAATAATTTCCCGCGTTGAAAATGATGGTGACTTTCAATGAAAATCCTGCATATCAACACCGAAAAAACTTGGCGAGGCGGTGAGCAGCAGACACTGAATCTCCTTATGGGCCTTAAGCGGAGAAATATATCATCTCACTTGTTATGCCAGCCCGATTCTCCCATGGCAGAGAAAGCAGAAGATATAGGCATTAAAGTCTTTCCTATTTCCATGCATGGAGAGATAGATCTTTTGGCCTGCGTTCGGATCCGGACACTGATTAACAGATTCAGATACAACATTCTCCATTCCCATACTTCTCACGCACATACCCTGGCGTTTTTTTCTTCCCTGGGCATCAACATCCATCGTCTGGTGACTCGCAGGGTTGATTTTTCAATTTTCCGTCACAGTTTTTTAAAGTTAAGCGGTATAAAGTATCGATATATGTCTGATTTTTATATTGCAATTTCCCATAAAATCAAAGATGTTCTGGTGAATGACGGCATTCCGGCCAGCCGTATTTTTGTAGTCCCAAGTGGCATCAGTCCAAACAGATTTGCTAGTGCCGGCAAGGACCACCTTATCGCTGAATTTAATATAAAAAGTAGTGATCGGGTTGTAATAAATGTAGCTCATCTAGCCGCGCATAAGGGGCAAGAGTATCTGGTTAGAGCGATTCCACTGGTTTTAGCCGAGATTCCTACGGCCCGTTTTTTTATCGTTGGTGGCGGTGAGTTAATGGATAAGCTAAAGAGGTTAGGTTCATCCATGGGCATCAACAAAGAGCTTATTTTTACCGGATTTCGCCGAGATGTGGGTGCGTTTTACCAGATTGCAGATCTTTTTGTTATGAGCAGCGTTCAAGAAGGTTTGGGAACCGCAGTTCTTGACGCCCTGGCTCTTGGAAAACCGGTTGTGGCTGCTAAATCAGGTGGAATTCCGGAAATCATTAAAGATGAGGAGAGCGGACTTCTGGTTGCTCCCGCCGATCCTAAGTCATTGTCGGAAGGAATTATCCGGATACTGACCGATGATGAATTGGCAAGGCGAGTGGCAATAACAGGCAAGTCCGTGGTGAAACAAAAGTTCACCATTGATGTAATGGTTGACAGAAATGTCGATGTTTACCATCAGATTTTAGGGGGCAATTTATACTGCTCTGACTAAGTTAAATCTGCCAAAAATGAAATAAGATCGGTTATATGTTAAAATATGTTATTCTTTCGAAACGCAACTCTCAGATGGGTAATCGACTCACCATGCATGCGCATCTGTTAGCGTGTTGCCTTGAAAAAGGTTGTACTTTTCTGAACCCAACCCTTGGAGATTATGCTGATTTCTTTTCATGCACGAGAGGACGTTTGTTTTTGCAGAAAGATTTATCTGTGGATAGGACTCCGACACCGAGATGGATACGCAGTTTTATCTATTTTTGTGTGCGAGTA
>JASFHC010000121.1:0-7029 GCA_050123435.1 Desulfobacterales bacterium | reverse complement strand
TGCCAGATATTCCCGTGACCGAGATATGGCGGTTTGTATCAATATGGCCGCAATCGGAGCGAGGATTGACATGATGATCAAACCGATGCCGCCCATGCCTTCATCATCGTCGCTTCCCCCTCCAAAAATCGCTGTCCACCGAGCTATGCTCGCCAGCATCATTATGGCTGCGGCCATGGTAGCTGCGATTGAACCTATCAAAATGTCACGATTTTTCACATGACCAAGTTCATGACCCAGCACACCGGCAAGTTCCTCACGATTCATGATTTTAAGCAGACCTTCGGTAACCGCCACCACCGCATGTTCCGGATTCCTGCCCGTTGCAAAGGCATTGGGAGACTCCTGAGGGATGATGTAAACCTTAGGGGTGGGAAGGTCGGCCTTGCGGGAAAGGTCCTGTACAATGGAATAAAGTTCTGGGTTTTGACCGGGCGTTGCTTCTCGGGCCTTGTACATACGAAGAACTATTTTGTCTGAATACCAGTAGCTTACAAAATTCATTCCCGCTGCAAAAACAAGTGCAATAACCAATCCCTGGCGTCCGCCCAAAAGCTGGCCGATTAACATGATGAATACCGTCATAACTGCAAGTAAAAATGTTGTTTTTATTTGATTTGTCATATTATAAAATTTCCTTTTAAAAAATGAATGCTCAGCAAACAAAGTTACAGTTGAGCTAAAGTTAAGGAGTCGCTAATCCCCGGCTTTTATACAATTTTAAAGTATTCCTTAACCTTAGGCACTTTAGATCACTTTAGGCATTTTACACTTATTTGATTAAGGATCTTTTTGCCATAAAAAGAACAAAATTAACAACCAGCGTACTAAAAGGTAATCAATAATATAATTCTGGTTTCAAAAAATTCAAGCAGGCAGCTTTTCAAATAATAGCCAATACCGCCTCCCACCGTACGCACAACGATCAACGGCAACCCCAATTCAAATATTTTCCATGTGCGGTAAACCATTTTTGCCCTTGAGCGTCTAAATTAAAGCAAGGATAATTTTATGGAGGAAAAATTGAAAAAATATTATTTAGTTATTTTAATATCGTTGTCTTTTTTAATTGTCTCGTGTGCTCATTATCCCCCGGACCGATACAATACCCAGGTAGGCGCTGCGGTAGGTGCGGGTGCGGGCGCTCTTATTGGCCAGGCAATTGGGGGTAATACCGAGAGCACTCTAATTGGACTGGCTGCAGGATCCATTCTTGGGGCCCTGGTCGGCAATGCGGTAGATCAAGATTATCAGGCGGTCAGAGATGCAGCTCTGTATGGCAAACCTGTAATCTACTATGATAAAAACGGACATGCCGTTGAAGCCATTCCTGGAGAAACCCATGACCCGAATTGTCAAAAAGTTCGGAAGCGGGTTTGGGAGGATGGAACGTTGGTAAAGGAAACTGTCGAAGAAGTCTGTCGTTATCCGGCACCAATGGTCCGGTATTACTCCATTCCACCCCCTCCCGCTTATTACTACGGGTGGTGGGGATGGCCTTATGTCCCTCGTTTTTCCTTTCGTTTTGGGCGGCCATACTACCATGGTTATTATCGACATCGTCCTTACGCTTATCGTCATGGTTGGCGTTGCAGGTAAAAGAGGAGGTAATCCAAAGTAACAAGGGTATCCATTTATTTTATAGCCTATTATAACTTTAGGAATATTGACAGGTTATAAGCCCAAATAAGGTCTTAGCATATGTTTTAAGTAGTATTTACCTCCGATTGGGTGGACGTATTCCCTGAAGTTTTAATAATAACGTTTCAGTTTATTTTGTACCCCCTTAATCTGTTGTAACGAATGCAAAACCATAAGCATCTATATCTCCATCCTCACCGATATCAACAAAGATGGTTTTACACAACCAGTCTAACCATTTGAATAGACGTGTTATGCCCGAATGCTTTTCTTTTTCTTGGGGTGTTGTTGAGTCAAGTCTTACAAATTGCTCTGGTGTGGCGTGATACAGATTTCGAATATTGCTCAGATCTGATGTAGGCATGGGATCATCCGGGTATTCTTTATAAACCAGGGAATGAGTGTCTGCCGAATAGGTATCCGTGTAAACCTGTAGAGCCAGGTTTGGAAACAATAGTGGGAAACCGGTATGGTTGAAGTTCTGTTCCTTGTCTGATTTTGCTCGAGTCCTACCAACTATATAGAATTCTTCTTCTACACAGGACAACATAAGCTTGGGTGATGTGTCATGAGAAGCATCATTAAAAGATCCGGTATACGATTCAAATATAGTCAGGTCTATAAACTTTGGAGTTTGTAGTTGTCCGGCCATGGCTGTTGAAGCACCAAGAACCAATGTTCCGGATAACAGGGCAGATGCTAAAACCACCTCAATTCGTTTTATTTTTTTCATGTTCTTTCTATCCCGTAAACCCCGTGTGAGCGTAACGTCTAAATTTGGTTTAATTTATCAATTGCTTTTTGTACTACACTCGGAGAATTTGTAAGATGTTTAGCAGAGCTAAGTGCTTCAATAGCCCTTTTATTCCCTAACTCACCAAGTGCCCAAGCAGATTTCTCTATTAAACCATAGTCGATTTTTTCCTCTATGACCTCGATTAAGGCTTCAACCGCGCGGCTATCTTTTATCTTTCCCAATGCTACGGCCGCCTCTGTTCGGGGATCAAACGAGTGTTCGGGAGATGTTGAACCGTCTCCGCTTTTACAAGTAAAAAAATCCTTTTTGAGCAAAACATCAATTAAAGGACGTACTGCTCGGTCATCCCCTATTTCTCCTAACGCATAGATTGCATAACAAAGCACATTTAAACTCTTATCATTCAGCGTTTTTATAATTTGTTCAACTGCTCTATAATCTTTCAATGTCATTAGCGCCCATATTGCCTGTCGGCGAGCCCAATTATTTTGGTGATATAAGGATTCAACCGCAAAATCCAATGCATGGTCAGTTTCTAATAATTTGTTTTCGTCGGAATTCAAAATCGCAAAGTAAAATCTTGATCGTTCGGTGTTTATTAGTAATAAAGCATTTTTAATTTTCTTGTTTATGTAGTCTGTGTATTCATTGTAAAGAGACACCAAATGGGTTATCGCTCGTTCATCTTTTATTTTCCCCAATGCACCGGCAGCTTCTATGATGATCGATGTGTTTGCCTCTGTTCGAGGTTTTTGCATTTCCCGCTTCAACGCTTCCAGAATAGGTTCAACGGCTCGTTTATCTTTGGTTGAGCCCAATGCTCGGATTGTTTGGACACATAACGTAGAACTGTCTTCATTCTGAAGCACGGAAATTAGTGGCTTAACAACCTTTTCGTCTCCAATCTGTCCGAGCGCCTTTACCGCTTCTTCGCGAATAGATATTTCTTTATTTTGCAAAACCTCTAGTAACGGTTCAACGGATCGTTTATCTCTTATTTCACCCAAAGCTTTAATGCATTCTCGGGATAAGGTGGAACTGTTTTCATCCTTTAAAACTTCTAATAAAGGTTCAACAGCCGACTTGCCCATATGGATCAATTTTTTCCAATCATTTAATGCAATAAGATAATATATTCCTTCTCCATTTACAGGTTCCCACCTTATTTTTTTTAATGCTTCAGCTGCTGATCTTCGAACATTCCAATCTTTCTTGTAATGCAAGGCCTTTATCAATGGATAAACCTTTTTCTTGGCCTTCAATTTTTCGATATTAGGTTTGAACAGATTAAAAATGCTCATTTTTTCTCCGCAATTTTCTTTAAAAGCAGTATCAACTTGCTGCATTTTTTGTATAAAGTAAAATTTATTGAAAATTGCCGGGTGCTACCAAAAGGCCCGAATAATATTTTAAGCGTTAGGAGACAGAAACTAGAATTAAACAGAAATAAAAATTGTCCGGATTAAGTTCAAATGATGTGTTTGTCTTCGGGTGTTTTTAATAAACATGCAAAAATCGTGCGAAATTTAAAATTGGCTTTTAATGAGATTTAAAATTATATAGATAACAGCAACTTGTACTTCTGATTGTCTTGAATGCACGAATTAAAATCAAGGATGTTTGACATTTTATGTCAAAAAAAAGTGCCATTTTTGGTCAGGCTTTTTATTTATAAATCAGGCGTCTTTTTCTAAATTTCAATAAATGTTATCCTTTGAGCATAACCCCCGTGAAATAGGCTCTGCATTTCACGGGGCAAGCGCAGAGATTGGGCAAAAAGACCATTTATGGATGGACACTAAATAGGATCACCTTGACTTTCTGTTCCCTGAATGTCAAATTGGACTGATTAAGGACTTTTTGTTCAAAAAATAATCTCACGGGTATGAATGCAAAACTATATTGTCTTAGCCGTTGAGAAAGGTACGAAATCCGACCAGTGTGTTTTTATAAAAATATCAGCAGGATTATACACTGTAACATCATTTTATTTGTTCTGCCGATTTATATAATTCTATGCACGATATTAATGTGCGGATGCTCTTTTTTTATTTCATCTGCGACTGTCGATATGACCGAAAGCCTTTCCTATGCCATCCTAAATAACAACGATCCAGCCACCGTCGAGGCCGGTGGACCGGCATACTTGCTCATGGTTGACAGTATGCTGTACAGGGACCCGGAGAACGAATCTTTGCTTCGTGCGTCAGCAGACATATACACGGCTTATGCGGGTGTGTTCGTTGAAGATAAGGATAGGGCAAAAAAGCTGACTCATAAAGCGCTCAATTATGCGTTACGCGCCATCTGTGTTCGCAGGTCAGACACCTGTATCCTTCGTCAGATCAACTTTCAGGAATTTGAGACCGCTATTTCCCAATTGAGCATGAAAGATGTGCCGGATCTGTTTACCCTGGGGTCTGCCTGGTCTGCCTGGGTTCAAGCCCATCGCCAAGACTGGAGCGCGGTAGCGGAAATTTCCCGTGTGCAAGCCATCATGGAGCGGGTCGTGGAATTGGATGAATTCTATAAAGACGGCGCTGCACATTTGTATCTGGGTGTTTTGGCGACATTTCTCCCGCCTGCTTTGGGCGGCAAGCCCCATGTGGGACGCCGACATTTTGAGCGTGCCCTAAATATTTCAGGAAATAAAAATTTAATGGTTAAGGTTTTGTATGCCAGGCATTACGCCCGCCTGATGTTTGACCGAGAACTGCATGACCGGCTTCTAAACGAGGTGCTCAAGGCCCAACCGGATGTCCCGGGATATGCACTCAGCAATGCATTGGCACAGCAAAAGGCCCGGGAACTGCTGAATAGTGCTGAAGATTATTTTTGACGGTTTCGTAAAAAGTCCAACTTCTGCGTTGTGCTGCATTTCGCAATCATTCAACGTACGAAAAGTACGCCTCATGATTACAAAATTTGCACGCCTTGAATTTGAACTTTTTACGAAACCGTCTAAATCAGACTTTTTATGAGTTCATCATTTTTAACCGGAAGATATAATGAGGTATTTTCAAGATGATAAGAATTATTGCCCTTGTACTTATTGTTATGGCAACCGGTCAGGCCCAGGCCATGCGATTCAAGATCGCCACTCTGTCGCCGGAAGGCTCTTCGTGGATGCAAAAAATGCGGGAAGGCGCCGAGGAACTGGCCCGCAAAACCAACAACCGGGTGACGATTAAATACTATCCGGGGGGAGTAATGGGCGACGATGAGGCGGTTTTACGAAAAATTCGCATCGGCCAGCTCCATGGGGGCGCGGTTGTGGGCGGTAGTTTATCCAAATTTTATCCCGACGATCAGATTTACAGCCTGCCACTTATGTTCAGGTCATTTGAAGAGGTGGATTATGTTCGCAAGCAACTGGATCAGACTATTGCCGAGGGGCTTGAAAAAGGAGGGTTTGTAACCTTTGGAATCGCTGAAGGCGGATTTGCTTATGTGATGTCCACCGTGCCCATAAGAACCGTCAATGAGATGCGTCGGCAGAAAGTCTGGATTCCAGACAATGACACCATGATCTTTGAAGCGGTCAAGGCCTTTGACATTACCCCCATTCCGTTGTCTATCGCCGATGTGCGGGCCGGCCTGCAAACCGGGTTGATCAACACGGTTACTACACCGCCCATTGGGGCGGTGGCCCTGCAATGGCATACCCAGATTAACTACCTGATGTACGAGCCGTTTCTTTACATATACGGGGTGTTGGCTGTGGATCGCGGGGCATTTGTAAAAATATCAACTCATGATCAACAGACCTTTCGCAATGTAATGGGCCGTATTTTCCGTGAGCTCGACCGGCTAAACCGTGATGACAACGTTAACGCACTAGAGACTTTACGCAAACAGGGGATTGAATTTATTAAGCCCTCGCGTGAAGCATTGGCAAAATGGTATGCTGACGCTCGGGAAGTCCCCAGGCGGCTGATTAACGCCGACAAATTATCCCAGAATATGGTCAATACTCTGGAAAACCTTCTTAAAGAGTATCGTTCAACGCAACCCCATACCCATGAATAACCATCAAAGTAAATCTTTTACAAAACGGACCCAGATGATCTTGCAACAGGTGGAAGACGCAATTCTGGTGGGATTACTTTTGCTGATGATCGGCATGGCCGTAACACAAATTTTTCTTAGAAATCTGTTCGGAGCCGGTATTGTATGGAGTGATGTCATGGTTCGCATTCTGGTGCTGTGGGTCGGCCTTATCGGGGCCATGGTGGCGAGCCGCCAGGACAATCACATCGCCATTGACGTACTTGATCGTTATCTGCCGGAGTGCGCCAAAATCTATACTAACTTTATGGCTAGACTGTTTACCGCTTTAGTTTGTATGATCGTGGCCTATTACAGTTTGTTGTTTGTTCAGATGGAGTTTGCGGACGGCGGCATGGCATTTGCGTGGGTGCCGACCTGGTTATGCGAGGCAATCATTCCTTTTGCCTTTACGGTGATAGCGCTTCGATATTTCTTATTATCGTTTGTGAATTTAAAAAAAGTCTTTAAATCCCGATCGTGATTCCATACATTTTAGCCCTGATACTGATTTTCCTTGCTGCTTTGGGTACGCCGCTTTTTGCTGTTATTTTGGCTGTCGCGATGCTTGGTTTTTATTACCT
>JASFHC010000120.1:0-7052 GCA_050123435.1 Desulfobacterales bacterium | reverse complement strand
ATAATAGCTGTTCCTGTTGCATTTATTGTGGGCATGGGTTTGGGGCTATTATTCTACTATACCATTATTCAGAAGTTAATTAAGGCGCCGGAACTTGCCACCCTGTTGGCTACATTTTCTATCGGGATCTTACTTGAAGAAACGATAAAATTTATATTTGGATCCGAGTTTCGCGGCTATAATTGGGTTGTCGGCAAGATTAATCTTGGTATAACCGTTTTACCAATTACAAAAATATATGCCTGTATTGGCAGCGTGGCCATCGCCCTTTTACTCTACTTATGGTTTAATAAAACCCGGGCAGGATCAGCCATGAGAAGCGTTGTTGAAGACAGTGAAGGCGCAAGAGTTTGCGGTGTGAATGTGGGGGGAGCTTATGCCATGAGCTTTGCCCTGGGCATTGGACTCACCGTGGCAAGTGGTGTGCTTCTCACAATGTTTATCCCGGTTGGTATTAATCCCTATATGGGAGGCGGATATACCCTGAAAGCTTTCGTGATTGCCGTGTTAGGCGGGCTTGCATCCCCCTATGGTGCCTTTTTCGGCGGATTGGTCTTTGGGCTTATTGAAAATGGGTCATACATGCTTTTTGCTTTAATTCCGGGAGTAGAACCCTTTGCTTTGACCCGGTTTTTGTCCTTTATGATTCTGTTAGTCATACTTCTAATTAGACCCACCGGACTTCTGAGAGCAAAATGAAAAAAGAACGTTCAAAATATTACCCGTTGATACCCGTAGTTGCAGCATATCTTGTCCTGTTTTTGATCGGTAGAAATGTTTCGGGAATGTGGCAACTGGTTGCAATGCTCCTTTTTTACTGTGCTTTGGGACAGGCCTTTAACATTTTCCTGGGTATGACCGGATATGTGGATTTTGGTTATGTTGCGTTTATGGGTGTCGGGACCTATGGAATGGCATTGGCAATCACAAAGTTGGCCCACATTGAAGGGCTCGGCATCGCAATTATTATCATTGGCTTTGTGATGGCTTTGTTAATGGCCACGCTTTTATCTATAGCGGTGGGAGCAGTGGCTCTGAGGCTCAGAGGGGCATATTTTGCCATTGCCACAATCGGTGTTAATGAGGGTTTCAGGTTTCTAATTGAGGGTGCAAGAATATGGAACGGTTCTGAAGGCCTTATATTTACAGCTCAACTCAACCAGATTCTTGGAAGAGAGTCTGCCAGTGCTCTGATGACTTTCTGGGCTGACATCATGGTTCTTATTATTGCGGTATTGGCAGCATTTGTAACGCTCTACTATATGAGAAGTAAAATCGGCTACGCGCTTACTGCTCTTAGGGAAGATGAAGATGCCGCTAAGGTTATGGGAATCAATGTAACCAAATTCAAAATCATAGCCTTTATTACCAGCGCCTGTTTTGCGGGTTTGCTGGGTGCGGCTTCGTGGGCCTTAAAAACTCCTTATGTATTTCCACCCGAAGTTTTTGAGATACACTATACCATCGAGGCGATAATCATTGTTCTTCTGGGTGGCTCCGGCACGCTTCTCGGACCCGTAGTCGGCGGACTGATCTATGGCATTTCTAAATATTACCTTTCTATTTTCATTCCAGGGTTTCAGCTACTGATTTTTGCGCCAATTATCATCATCATTATCGTTTTGTTCCCAGAGGGAGTGGTCGGGATGTTAAAAAACAGATTTAAAGACTCCGCCCTTGGACAATATATTATTTAGGTGAGAATATGTCTTTATTAATACTTGAAAATGTAACAAAACGTTTTGGTGGTTTGATTGCGGTGGATCAAGTAAGTCTGGAAATAAAACACAGCGAGTTTGTCGGAATCGTAGGCCCAAACGGTAGCGGAAAAACAACCCTCTTTAATGTAATCAACGGGGTTTTCTTTCCGGAACAAGGACGGATTATTTTCGAAGGACTGGATATCACAAGGCTCCCATCCTATAAAAGAGCGTCGCTTGGAATTGGACGAACCTTTCAAATTCCCAGACCATTTGCCTCAGCCACTGTCAGAGAAAACATCGCTGTTGGGGCAATGTTTGGCACCCTCAGCGGCAAAGTAAATGTTGATGAATCCCTGGATATCGCAGATCAAACCATTGAACGCGTTGGCCTTAAAGAGCACAGGAATAAGCAAGCGGGTACGCTGACCCCTGTGGAAAAAAAGCTAATGGAGATTGCGCGAGCCTTGGCAATGAAACCAAAACTCCTGCTTATGGATGAAGCTATGGCCGGAATGCATCCGAACGACATCGATCAAATGGTTGCATTTATCAAGCAGGTAGCAGAAGAAGACAAAATATCCATCGTTGCCATGGTCGAGCATATCATGCGGGCGGTCGTCGGAATGGCGGAAAAAGTAATCGTATTGCATCAAGGTGGTAAGCTGGTTGATGCTCCCACGAAAGAAGCTTTGGAAGATCCAAAGGTGTTGGAAGTATACTTAGGCCGTCCTTCGGAGAAATAAAAATGTTGTTTATAAAAGATCTCGAATCAGGATATGGCCCCATGCAGGTTCTGTGGAAGCCAGGCCTTCAAGTCAAAAAAGGAGCGATAACTTCACTTCTTGGACCCAATGGAGTGGGTAAAAGCACGCTTCTTTCTACAGTCTTTGGATCTGTTGAGCCATGGGGAGGCACCATTCATTATGAAGGGGATGATATTACTTATGCCCCTACCCATAAAAAGGTAGAAATGGGATTGGCATTGGTGCCCGAAGGAAAGCACTTGTTTCCTAACATGAGCGTCTACGAGAATCTTGCAATGGGCGCATACCTGAAAAAAGCGCTCAAGTACAAAGACGAGTCTATAGAACTTGTTTATTCTTTATTCCCCCGACTCAAGGAAAGAAGTAAACAGCTGGCCGGATCTTTGAGCGGTGGTGAACAACAAATGGTGACAATTGGTCGTGCGCTAATGACGAAGCCCCAATTAATAATGCTCGATGAGCCCAGCCAGGGCCTGGCCCCCTTACTCGTCCAAATGGTCTTCGAGACAATAGAAAAAATGAAGAAAGAAATAGGGTTAACCATCCTCTTGGTCGAGCAAAATGCAGACGCCGCCCTTAACGCAGCAGACTATGTTTATATCATGCATGAAGGCATGATCAAAGCAGAAGGGAAACCAGAAGATATAAAGGGATCACCTGATATAAGAGAAGCTTTTCTTGGCATTTGACATCAGCCCTCTATGGTTGAGACAAATCTTTCCTCCTCGAATTCCTTAAGAATCAGAATCCGTTAACAGCAGGAAAAATTGTGCCGAAAGTGATAAGTTCAATCATAGCACAATAATTATGGTATGCTTATCATAGACACGGCAAGCAACAGTGCATTATTGACCCTTTTCATAAAGGAGTATTCAAATGAAAGTGACCGCAAGAGACGTAATGGTTAAGGATTTCGACAAGATTCAATCTAATGCACCTATTGAAGAAGCTGTGCGATTGATTTTTAACGGCAAGGTTAGAAAAACCGGCCACAAGACAGCGTGTGTTATGGTAATAGATGAATTTAACCATTTGATCGGTGTACTGACCATGTTCGATGTGCTTTATCATTTAAGACCGCCGGTTTTAAATTACATGGTCAGCGGTATTGATTTCTGGGACGAAGAACTGGAGTCCTACGTTAAACATTTCAAGGGATTGACGGTTAAGCAGGTCATGAGTTCTCCGGTACTCTTTGTTGCTCCGGATGATGATTTGATGGTGGTTATCGACCGCATGGTTAGAAAAAAATACCGTCGTCTTCCGGTTTTGGAGAAATCCATGGTGATTGGTATTGTCTATCTTTCTGAAGTATACCATCATCTATGTAAAAATTGGCTAAAGACCGAACTCGGCTGAGGCGTGAAGTTGAAAACGTTTGATACCGATAGATATGCCCATAGCAAATCTTATGTTCCGGAATGATAATGGCTTGTCGAAGGGCAGTTATTTTTTTGAGAGGCTGTCAGTGGTTTAATCGTTTCCGAATCTCTTTTTTGGTTACAGACCCGGTCGGAACTACTGCGCGGGTTCATCAGTTTTTCTGCATCCGAACAAACGCCCGATAAATCCGAATACCTTTTTGATTCCCCGCCAAAGCTTTGGCAGTATCCAAATCATCAGCAAGATGAAGAAAATCATCAAGACAATGAACAGCCATGGATAGTGCAGGGCGGTCCAGAGGCCACCGATCACCGCAACGTCTTCCCCAACTGAAGCGGCCCAGTTTGTAAACGGCTCGGGAGAGGTATTTATAAGAACCCTTGAGCCCGATTTCACGGCGTGAGAACCCGCCGCCAAGCCGCCTCCTAGAATGCCCGCTGCAACAACTAAGGCCGGATTCACATCACCAACCGCACCGGCGGCCATGAGCACACCCGCAGGTATACGGATGAATGTATGAAGCGTATCCCACCCTGTATCAACGCCAGGCATCTTATCCGCGATAAATTCAATTATATACATCAATCCTGCTGCGCCGATAACCAGTGGATTCATAAGAATTTGAAGCTGATCCGGCAGGACAATGTTTTCTGTTATTCCAAGCAGTCCCAGAACCAAGATCGCGGCATAAAGATTAATCCCGCTGGCCCAGGCAGCTCCCATTGTCAGGGATATGGTGTTTACTATGTGATTAAGTGGTTCCATTTCGTTTTTAAATTTACTGAATGCCGGTGCTATTTGTCAACTAAACCATTTATTTTTATTTATAGCCTTTTTTCCGAGAGGACCTGGAGAGTATTTGCGCTTGTGCTGACACCTTTGAAAAACGTTCAATTTTGTTCAAGCGTTATCTGTTCGCCTTTCGGATTCCCAGCTGATCCAGAGCAATAATCCACTTGCAGATATTGGCCGATCCTTCCACTATGGTATATGTCGGTGTATCCCGATAAAATCGGGCCACCGGGTATTCGGTGGAGTATCCGTATGCTCCCAAAATCCTCATGGCATAGTCGGCGCACTTTGTTACAACTTCACCCGCAAAATACTTTGCTTGTGCTACATCGAGACCGTTATTCAGTATGCCCTGATCCTTAACCCATGCAGCCTTGTAAACCAGCAGCCGAGCCGCCGCAATCTCAGTGGACATCTGGGCAATCATATCCTGATTCATCTGAAATTCACCGATCGGTTTCCCGAACTGTTTCCGTTCATTACAATATTTCAGCGAAACGTCCAGACATGCCTGTGCAACCCCCACGGCACCGGCGGCCGCGGAAAGACGGGTCTGATTGAGGGATTCGAAAAGAATCTTTGCCCCGTCTCCAGGCTTTCCGATAATATTTTCTTTAGGCACCTTTGTATTGGTTAAGAATATTTCACCGGTAGGAGAGGAGTGCGACCCCATTTTCTCCAGGACCGATGTCTTAATTCCGTTAAAGCGCTTGGGTTCTATCACAAAAGCTGAAAGCCCCTTTGATCCTTTCTCCTTATCCGTATACGCATAATAAATAATCACATCGGCCACATCTGCATTTGAAATCCAGGTCTTGGAACCGTTCAACAGCCAGTGATCTCCTTCATCTTGGGCTGTTGATGACATTGCCATCACGTCTGAGCCGGCATCGGGTTCTGTAATGGCAAATGCACCGATATAGTCGGCGGTGACCAGCTTGGAGATGTATTTTTGCTTTAAGGCATCACTCCCATATTTGTACAGGGTAAACGCACTGCCCAGACATTGCATGTTGATCTGAACCCTGAGAGAGCTTGAGGCCTTTGCAATTTCTTCACTTATTATCATTGCCGCCAGCCATCCCATATCTTCCCCTCCGTAAGCTTCAGGAATAACGGTTCCGAAAAAGCCGAGTTCTCCCATGGGTTTGACGGCTTCCTTATACGGGAAATAATGATTGACATCCCATTTATCGGCAAACGGGGAAATCTTTTTGGTCGCAAATTCACGAACCGCTTTTCTTAACATCTCCATTTCTTTAGATAACGCAAAATCCACAGCTACACCTCCTGATTCAAAGCAGGATTTGTTCTTGCTCTTTAGGGCAAAAAAGGGCATTTCGCAAAGGTCTCGGGCTGTCTTAATAACCATATTATTACTTATATCGGATTGTTGTATCAAGGTGTTTTTTCTACTGTCTCAGGGTAACCCCATTGGAATCCAAATACAGGCAGAACGCTCCTTGTCGCTATGCTGTACCGAAATCAAATTCGTTTATCCTTTCTTTTATCTCGACCTTAACCGGGTGATTTTCTTAAACGCTTACCATGTTGTGAGATAATTGACATTTTTTCAATATATTTGTACCCTCAATTGAACTTAAACAATAAATCGTTTGAAAACTCTATTACCTTATTCTTTCTTTAAAAAGGGAAATGCAGGATTAAAGCTTTAGAAACTCCGAGACGTACGTTTACCATGAAACCTATTGTCGCCATAGTCGGTCGTCCCAATGTAGGAAAATCGACCTTTTTTAACCGTGTCACCGGGACACGGAAAGCCCTTGTGGACAACTTTCCGGGTGTTACAAGGGATCGTCATTATGGTGATGCGACCTGGAACGGCATTGGCTTTACACTGGTCGATACCGGCGGATTTCCGGATCAAGATAAGGATGACCTTGCACACAAAATACGTTTCCAGATCATTAATGCCATAGAAGACGCAGATGTTATTATCCTCTTACTGGACGGTAAGCACGGAATTTCCCCTTTTGATGAAGATGTTGTCAAGATTCTTCGTGAATTAACAAAACCCGTCTTTTATGCCGTCAATAAAATTGACGGAATTGAACAGGAGGTTAAGCTTTACGATTTTTACACCCTCGGCATAAAAAAATTATATCCCATTTCAGCTGAACACCGTTACGGCATATCGGATTTTCTCGATGACCTGACATCGGTTCTGCCTGAAACAGTTTCAGATGAACCTGTGGATATGATCAAGCTGGCTGTGGTCGGCAAACCCAATGTCGGTAAATCATCGCTGATTAACAGAATTTTAGGGCAAAAGCGTCTGCTTGTCAGCGATACGCCGGGAACGACCCGAGATGCAATCGACTCGGTGTGTCATATTAACGACACGTCGTATCTTCTTATTGATACCGCCGGTATCAGACGTAAGGCTAAG
>JASFHC010000119.1:0-7112 GCA_050123435.1 Desulfobacterales bacterium | reverse complement strand
TTAGATTTCTGATTAATAGTTGACAATTAAGCAAAAGCTTTTTGAACAGATAGTTTCAATGAATCGAAGGTTGATACCAAACTGGATACTGGCAGTAACCAAAGCATTTGAGCGCAAAATATGGAGTGGAAACGAGAACAGTTCAGGATCGTTGACGATTCCACCGAGATAAACGTTGATATCGTCTCACACCTCCTTGCCGGGACTTATTGGGGCAATAGACGTCCTCGTGCGATCATTGAGAAGCTGATACAAAATTCTCTGTGCTTCTCTCTATTCTCCGGTCAGGAACAAATCGGGTTTGCTCGAGTAGCCACCGACTATGCGGTCTTTTCCTGGCTATCGGATATAGTAATAGCTGATGAGTACCGCAATCAAGGGCTTGGAGAGTGGTTAATAGACTGTGTTTTGGAGCATCCTTCTATCTCTCAAACGCAGTTCGTGCTGCAGACAAGAAGCGCATATCGATTGTACGAAAAGTTTGGATTTAAGGTGAGTGATAAACTAATGACTCGTATGCCGCCAGAAACATAATAAGGTGCTGCAGCCAACGGCAGATAAACTTCGTCGTTGATCAAGATATCTCCAATTGTATTTATAATAAACAACGAACGAAATATCCCAAGGCCGTAGTAGTTGTCTCGATTAATGACATATCGAGAATCATTCATTAGCGGAAACTTCGAAGCTCTGTTACACACTCACCACCAATTCCCCAATTGTCGGTGTCGACTTCATCAATAACAACGACAGTCGTTGCCGGGTTTTTGCCGAGCACATCCACCAAAAGCTGTGTTGCACCTTCGATTAATTTTGTTTTTTGTTCTTTGGTAACATCTTCGTTGGTGATCTTGATATTAACGTATGGCATGATATCCTTTCTTTCGGTTTATGGGTTTGACTTTAGCCGAACTAGTGAGGTAACTTTATATCATTCGATACGATATATACAATATTTTTGAAGTGCCATTCATTTGAAATTAGCAAGCTATCACCAGAATTCGAGTTTAAATTTAAGCAGAAACTTCTATTTAAACTTTCTGGCCGTAGTAACCTTTTTTAATCCCGCCTCGTTCTCTGGTGACTTTTTTATAAGAGAGGGTAACCTGAGGTTATACTTTGGATTCCCAATTTCTGTGTTTGACCGAGGGATTCAATACTCGAAATATTACATATATTCCTGCGTTTGAATCCCTCACCCTGTTTTGACATTGAACCTGATTAAAGGTTTTGAAACCATTTTTAGAAACAAATGGGCATTGCTAAAATAAAAGAAGAGGAGAAAGCCAACAATGACGGACAAGAAAAAAGCAGACCTAGCTGGACCTGGCATCGGCAACTATAATGACTTGGAAAAAATTTTACCTACAGATTACGAGCCTTTGCTTTCTCCAAAAGAAAGAATGAGGGCCGTCTTTGCAATTAAGAACTACATTGAAGAGAATTTATGTAAGGAACTTAATCTGCAAATGGTGCAGGTACCATTAATCGTTGACCGCGATAGCGGTGTGAATGATTACCTGGATCGCGACGGCTCACGGACACCGGTGGAGTTTCAGTGCGGGCTTGGCCTCGATAAACCCATACACGCCCAGGTTGTTCAGGCAGCTACAAAGTGGAAACGCATGGCACTCAAACAGTTCAGTTGCAATGTGGGTGAAGGCATATGTACCGACATGAAAGCTGTGCGCAAAGACTATTTTCTGGACCACGACCACAGCGCGTATGTAGACCAGTGGGATTGGGAACGAGTGATCACCGAGGACGAACGCAACCTTGACTTTCTTAAGGATATCGTTAACAAGCTCTGGAAGGTTATCCGGGGGGCGGGCAAGATGGCGCAAGAAAGGTTCCCCCAGTTAAAGACAAATAAATACCCTGATTTTCCAGAGCAACTCACATTTCTGCATGCCGAAGAAATGCTGGAGTGGTACCCGGATCTGCCGCGGAAGACGCGAGAGACTCGGACTCTTATGGAAAAATCCTCGGCGATTTTCATCATCGGTATTGGCTGGCCTTTAAAGGATGGGTACCCCCACGAAATGCGCGCTGCGGATTACGATGACTGGGCTACTGAGACCATCGTTAAAGGCGGTGAGCAGTATCATGGATTAAACGGAGATATCTTGGTGTGGAACCCAGTGACAAGACGGCGCCACGAACTGACGTCTATGGGCATACGGGTTACCAAGGAGACGCTTAAAATCCAGCTAAAGATGTCCGGCCAGGAAGAATTTCTCAATTTCCCCTACCACCGGGCCATCCTTAACGACGAGATTCCGCTGAGCATTGGAGGCGGAATCGGAGAGTCCAGGACCCACATGTACCTCCTGCGAACGGCCCATCTCGGAGAGGTCGAAGTCTCTGTATGGCCGAAGGTCTTCAAAAATATGTGCGCAAAGAGAAACATCCATGTCTTGGAGTAAGCAGATAGTTTAAACTCAAGGCTGTGATACAATTAACCTCTATGAATTTAACTCTGATTTCATAGAGCTGCTATGTGTAAATATCAGAGCCTTAAAATTCGTGTGATATCGTTTTTCAATGGGAGGAATTTTAAAAAGAGAAAAAAAATGATTTCTGCACACTGGGAAGAAATACTTCAAACTATAGAATCCTACCTTCAATCATTATTTCCAGAATATGTAATTGAAAGAGTTAAGGATCCATTGAGAAGCCAGCTGTTTACAAAGTACTTTTTCCGGATAAAAGACGCTGGTAGTGAAATTCGACATCGTTTTAGTGTTAGTTATGATTTTTTAGACCATCACACACCGAATGAATCCATCGCATATTTTGAAAAACGGCAGGTTAAAAGACTTCTTGAGGAAGCCGGGAGAAATGAAATATTAGCGACCGATGACGGCATAAGAGTGATTCGTAGAAAAGAATGATATTATGGTGGCTTGGGGTCAAATCTTGACGGGCTGCTACCCAACCTAATAAATCAGATGCGTTAAAGCGGTATCCTCAACTTTTGCAACGTTAGATCTAGTAAAAAGAATTCCCTTTTTTTGAGACCAATGCTTTGACGTCTCCATTTCCGCCGATAATTTTGATGATTTTCTGGTTTATTTTCAATCTTTGGATTACCGTTTTCAATATAGCCATGCATTTTGTGAGGCGTTGGCGCGGGGATGTTATTTCCAGAAATTGCTGCCGTTCTTCAGTTGTGAACCCTTCGGTGCTCGGTATCAGAAAAGACAGGTGCTTAATATCCAGATCTGCCAAGGCATTGTAATCGCGACGTGTTTCCGAGATTCGGTCAAGATCTTTGAAAAGATGTATTACTTCTTCGGCCAATATAGCGTCATTGTCGGACGCCGTTTCGTCCTCATCTTCAAATAATAGGACTTTGGCTTGCAGATAGATTCGGCTTTGGTCAATGTCTTTGATGGCAAAACGGGTCTTTCCCTGGGTCACGATGTCCATGCGACCATCTTCATAGTGCTTGACCACACCAAGTATTTTGGCAGTACATCCGATGCTGCGAATATCGGAGCCGTCATAGTACACCACGCCGAAATCCCGGTCCTGTTCCAGGCATTCGTTGATCATCACTTTGTATCGTTCTTCAAAAATATGAAGCGGCAATTCCATTTGAGGCAGTAAAACCACACCCAAAGGAAAAAGAGGGATAATCTGATACCCGGGCATCTCAGAGGTTGTTTCCATATTGTTTCTCTTTTAGGAGACGATGGAGTGCTGCTCTTCAGGCAGACAAAATCAATATTTCGAGAAACACCGAAGCGGCGCCTCTCGATATGCATGGGAGATCGAGACCAGAGGTCGCCATGCCGGTGTCTTGGATCACATGTCCAAGGAAACAGCAGCATTGGCGGCTATTCCGCCAATAAGGGTGTACCAAGTCTTTAACACGAATCTCCTAGCAGGGTTTTAACCGGGATCAGGATGTCGGTGTCGCCAGTCTTTTGCAGCACTCCCATAATCGATCGGAAACACTCCCGGATGATAGCTGTTTTAGAATTGGGAGATGACATTTGTGCATCGATAGACTTTAAATCGGCCATCAACTCGGCCAAAGAATCGAAATCCAACCTTTTTTCACCCAGTTGGCGTTTTAAATCCGCGGAAATTCTTTCCACGGCTTGACAGGCGGCTTCATTCAAAACCGGGGTATTCCCGAGCACGAGTCCCGGATCGCCATTGCTGGCGATCGAGGCTCCTAATTGTTGCGCTTCAGCCACGCCGTCAGCAGTAATTCCCATACCGCCGCTAAGGGTCTTAATTTCAGCAAATCCGGTACCGAAAAGGTTTTCAGCCGTCCGGGTTGATACTTTTCGATCGAGTCCCAGCGCCTCACCGATATCGAACCAGGAAACCGTGACGGAAGGATCTCCCTGGGTTTGAAGATACAGTTCGACAAGAAACAGGGGTGACTTTTCTTTGACATCATCCAAAGTAAACATTGAATTTACACCTTTCAGGTTAAATAGACGATAAAATTCGCCAGTTGATCAGAACCATGAAATTATCGTCCGGATTTGTTTATTAAATTATCGGAATATGGAAAGCTAATGATAACATCCTGCGTTGTCAACCAAAATCATCGGTTCGGTGATGAGGCGCATCTTCGACTTTTGCTCATTTAGATGTAAAATATTATTAGGATACCTTCGTCAGGCCGCTCAAACATTGTTCGAGATATTTTTTTATATCAATTTTTTCTTCTACTTTTTCAACGTCAAACACTTCCCCGCAAATGGTGGGACGATTTGGAACACCCTTGCATGGAACTGATTCGACCCTGGCGAATGGCATCGTTCCTATACGGCGGGCCAGGGTGACGACTTCATCCTTATCAAATCCGAAGAGGGGTCGATGCACCGGTATCATTACAGAACTGTCGAGCACTCTGATGTTCTTGGCTGTTTGGCTGGCCTGTTCGCCGAGTATTTCCCCGGTCACGATACCTTGGCAGTCATGAAGAAAGCAGATCTGTTCGGCCACTCGATACATAAAACGCTTGCAAAGCAGACAAGTGATGCCTTTTTGGGACCCGTGTCGAATAAACGCATCCAGCACAGATTGATATGAAACGACATAGACGGTCGGCGTTTTGAGGGCTCCTTTTGTATATTCAAACAAAACCTTTATGTTTTCCAGAGCTTTTTTTCTTACAGCAGAGGCATTTGCATTAGATCCGTTGCTGTCATTATCAGGATCCATGACAACAAAAACCGGAACGGCGCCGCGCCGCATTGCCAGCCAGGCCGCGGTCGGCGAATCCAAACCGCCACTAACCAGTGCGACCAGTTGATTTTCCAAACCCAGCGGAAAACCTCCGGGGGATTTAATTCGCTCTGCAGATATGAAAGCGTGGTCCTTATAAATCTCTATCTCCGGCTTGATCTCAATTTCGCCGCCCCAGGGGCCCATTTTCCATTTGGGCCCTTTTTTGAAACGAGGTCTTGAGAATCCTTTTTGCGAGCCGTTGTTTAGAGCTATTTTATTGCATAAGTTGGTGATGTTTTGTTTTAGAGAGGGAATATCTAATTTCGGATTCTTTATTGCGCGCACTGTGATTTTGAAGCTGCCGGGGCCGATTCCGTGTGCTACCATCAGCTTAGCCGCTACCGAGACAACTGCGGTGATATCGCGAACTGAAGTGCAAAAACAGGGTGAAATGGAAGAGATCCCAAATGTTCGTCCGACAACTGCAATTAATACATCGATATCCGTGTCTTGTTGCTTTTCAAAATAGATATAAAGACGACCTTGACGAGTAAAAAACCTGATGCGGTCGAGAAGATCCGGCCTTTCTGCGGCCGTTAATGCCCGCTTGATGGTATTATGAATAAGATCTTCAATATACTCTTGCGACTGGATGGACTTTACCCCAAACTCACCCGTATACCTGACCAAAATGCAGTTATAAATCATTTAATTAACGTACTTTTGCTTTAAGTGCCATGCATTATTGAAAACGAAAGATTTGGAAGCCAAAGAATGCCCTCGAATCCTTGACTCCTTAAACCCTCTAAAAATTACCACCGCTTTTAAAGATAACCCGGATTTAGGATATCATATCAGATGGCTGTCAGGTCAATTAAAATCTGGTCATCCATTGTAAGAGATTGCGGTCAATCATTGATTAAAAAACTAAAAAATCGGTTGACAAGAATGGAAAATAATCCGCAATATGATTTCTATGAAGTTTAAAAGCACAAACTGAAAACAAAGGGAGGTAGATTATGGAACCATTAAATTATCAAGAGACCGCTCAATTCATAAGAGAAAACCTGCGGCTGAAAACGTTTCCTTTGGCGGTAAAGTTTTTAAAAGATAAAGCCGATCTTCCTGAAAAAACACGACAACCTTCCGCTGTTTTGGGTAAACGCATCACCATTTGTCAGGGGATTACCATGGCCAGGAATTACGGATGGACCGTAGGGCTCTCTAAGGAAGATTTGATCTGTGTTCCGGCGATGATCGCCTTTGGTTTCAGCGGTGCATCCACCCCGACTGATACTTTAGGCAAACTCTTCTGTGAAGTGGCCTTTTCCCAAAGCGAAGAAGGTGGCATTAAGGAGGCTGAAGCCATGATCCGCCTGGAGAATGAGGAATGTCAGGCCATGGCCTTGGCCCCTTTACAAAAAGGTTTGTTTGATCCGGATACAGTGGCTATTTTCGGCAATCCCGCTCAGGTTATGAGATTGATTCAATCTTTTGTATTTATGGAGACTGCTCGTATTTCCGGCAACTTCGGCGGAAAATTGGAATGTACCGAATATCTCATTGCCCCTTTTAAAACCGGGCTACCTCGCATCGCTATACCCGGCATGGGTGATCGCATTTTCTCCATGACCCAGGACGACGAAATGGTTTTCTCTATACCCGGACAGCTTCTTGCAGGTTTGGTTAGAGGTATGAAAGAGGCGGGGAAGAAGATTGGTGCCCGTTACCCGGTAACACCCTACCAAAACTTCGAGCCGGAATTCCCGAAACCCTACAAGGTTCTGGCAGAGGAATTGGGTCTGTTTAAATGAAGGAAGTGGGCTCAACCAGTTGGAATTGCTTTTCTTTAACTTCGTCAAGACTTATGAATAAAAAACGTTTCAATGAGCGCTCAAAGGGGTTTTCGTTTGGGC
>JASFHC010000118.1:0-7136 GCA_050123435.1 Desulfobacterales bacterium | reverse complement strand
TGGCGTCATGATTTCAGAAGTACTGGTGTCATCGAATTCAAAAATTCTGTGTATCAATCTCTTTTCTTCCTCTTTGATTTCTCCTTCTTCTTCAACCACTTCAACGAAGGTCATCAATTCTTCTTCAGTGACCGTGGGCGTTTTCTTGATTTTACCGGTCAGCTTGGGTATAAAATTCAGGAAGATAACAATGGGGTAACATAAAATGGAGAACCAGTATATGGGATATATGGCTAATCTTGCGATCAAAATATTGTTCCGCGTGGCAAACGATTTGGGCATCACCTCGCCAAAAACCAGAATCAGGAACGTCATGATCCCCGTGGCAATACCCACTGCATAATTTGGAAACATACGAATCGTTACAGAGGTTGCCAGTGCCGCAGCAGCCACATTCACCAAATTGTTTCCAATTAGGATGGAAGAAAGGAGCCGGTGAGGATCATCCTTCATACGCTTAATAAGTTGAAAAGACTTTTCTTTTTTCTTGGCAATGTGCCGGGCTTTTGTTTTGCTTATGGAAAATAAGGCAGTTTCCGCAGATGAGAAAAAGCCGGACAGCAACAGCAAGACAAACAATAAAACAACTTGATTTATCATGATTTAAATAGATCCCGGGGAAAAATTGTGGGATAACCGGTTGCCTCCTTGAGGGGAGGAAGTCCTTCAATTGTCTGTTCCGTATAATCTGTCAATTCTTTCTCTTGCAAAGAGGATTGTGTCATGCGATATGGCATAAGCTAATATTTTTAACATAATACAACAGATTTTTATTTTTTCAAGTAAATAAAACAAGATGAGAGAAGTCTTTTCAAATTTATGCGTAAAACAATAGGCATAAAAGAATATATACGGTCGCTGATCGCTTCGAAACGTCTTGGGGATCAGGTGGTTCATCATATGGTGATCCCCGAGCATCCCCCTGTCCTGTCAAAACCCGGGAAACCGTGGCCGGAACAAATAAAAACTGTCATAAAATCAGCCGGAATTCATGATCTCTACCAGCACCAGGCAGATGCCGTCGATTTGATAAGATCCGGCCGGCATCTTGTTGTTGCAACGACTACCGCTAGCGGAAAAACCCTTATTTACAATCTTTCCGTTCTGGAAAATGTGTTGAAAAATCCGGAATCCAAAGCTCTTTATATTTTCCCTTTAAAAGCTCTTGCTCAGGATCAATTGCGCATGTTTAAAGAAATGGCAGGAACTGGCGAGCTCATAAAAAAGCCTACGATTGAGATTTATGACGGAGACACTAGCGCTTGGCATCGTAAACGAATACGGGAGGCGGTCCCCAACATTCTGTTAACAAACCCTGAGATGATTCACCTATCACTGCTTGCGCATCACCATAAATGGGCCGATTTTTTTTGTGGTCTTGATATGGTGGTGGTTGATGAGGTTCATACGTACCGGGGAATCATGGGGTCGCACATGGCCCAAGTGTTCAGGCGGCTTCGGAGGATATGTTCCTTTTACGGAGCAGGCCCCACATTTATTTTTTGCTCTGCCACGGTGTCTAACCCCTCCCAGCTTGCCCAACAACTTACAGGGCTTACTGTGGATACCATTAGAAAAAGCGGTGCTCCCACGGGCGCAAAGCATATTGTATTTTTGAATCCGGTTCACGGACCGGCCCAGACCGCCATACTTTTACTCAAAGCAGCACTTCATCGCGGGTTGCGAACCATTGTATATACCCAGTCAAGAAAACTTACCGAATTAATTGCCATATGGGCGGGGAGTCAATCCGGAGCCTTTGCCGGCCGTATCAGCGCTTACCGTGCAGGATTCCTTCCCGAGGAACGAAGGAAAATCGAAGCGCGACTTGCCAAGGGAGAGCTTTTGGCGGTAATATCCACCAGCGCGCTGGAGTTGGGTATCGATATCGGCGATCTGGATCTTTGTCTGCTGGTTGGATATCCGGGTTCGGTCGTGGCTACGTGGCAGAGAGGCGGCAGGGTAGGGCGCAGCGGACAGGACTCCGCGCTGATTCTTATTGCCGGGGAGGACGCCCTGGATCAGTATTTCATGCGTCATCCCAAAGAATTTATTAAACGGGAGCCCGAAGCGGCGGTGGTAAATCCCTACAATCCTGATATTCTGTCAAAACACCTAGTATGTGCGGCCTCGGAACTGCCTTTAAAACCCGATGAACCGTTCATGGCACATGAAACCGTCCAAAAAACAGTGTTGAACCTGGAGTTAAGCGGTAAACTATTACGGAGTCAAGACGGCAAAGAGATTTATTCCAGCCGACGCTCGCCCCACAGGCATGTGAATCTCAGGGGAACGGGCAGCCAGTATAATATTGTGAGCAGCACAACCGGACAGAGCAAGGGAGAGATCGATGGATTCAGGGCCTTCAAGGAGACCCACCCAGGAGCCATTTATCTTCATAAAGGAGACACGTTTCTTGTAGATATTCTTGATCCGGATACAAGAACCGTAAAAGTCTCCGGAGCCAGGGTCGATTACTATACCCGTGTAAGGTCCAATAAAAATACTGAGATACTGGATATATATGAACAAAAAAAAATATTTGATACAATAGCTTATGCCGGAAGACTTAAAGTTACAGATCAGGTTGTTGGATATGAAAAATGGCGAATGCATGCCAAAAAAAAATTGGGCATCGTGCCCTTGGATCTTCCTCCCCTTATTTTTGAGACCGATGGGCTGTGGTTTAAAATTCCCCTTGGGATTCAAAGAAAGGTTGAAGAAAA
This sequence comes from Desulfobacterales bacterium, assembly GCA_050123435.1. Taxonomy (GTDB): domain Bacteria; phylum Desulfobacterota; class Desulfobacteria; order Desulfobacterales; family UBA11574; genus S5133MH16. The sequence continues at coordinate 4,410 of JASFHC010000118.1, read as the reverse complement.
ATATTTGCATTTTATGGGAGGGATCCATGCCATTGAGCATGCGGCCATTGGTATTTTTCCGCTTCTGGTAATGGCGGATCGTAATGATCTCGGGGGCATTTCCACACCGTTTCATCCCCAAATCGGCACTGCGGCGGTGTTTATTTATGACGGCGTTCCAGGCGGGGCGGGGCTGAGCAGATACGCTTTTCAGCGGGCCGACAACCTACTTGAGAGTACCCTCGGGGCGATCAGCGCATGTCCCTGCGAATCGGGTTGTCCTTCCTGCGTGCATTCCCCAAAATGCGGTTCCGGCAACAGACCTATTGACAAAGCCGCTGCAAGATTCATTCTTGAAAAAATCATAAGGGTTGATGATGTGAAAATTGGGAGTCAAAGAAGATCCGAAACCGTAGCCCGGGAATTTCGGAAAAGTGCGGCTGCAAAACGGACTCCTTCGAAAATTGAAGCAAAAAATGCCAGGCAAAACATACACTTTGGGGTAATAGACATAGAAACCCAGCGATCCGCACAGGAAGTCGGTGGATGGAACCGGGCTGATTTAATGGGGATCAGCTGTGTGGTGCTTTATGATTCAAAGCAAGATAAATATTTTGAGTTTTTGGAGGATCAAGTTCCTTTGCTCATCCATCACCTGAAACGATTGGATTTAGTTATCGGCTTCAACATCAAACGGTTTGATTTTCGAGTGCTTTCCGGATATTCGGATTTTTATTTCAAGGAACTTCCGACACTTGATATTCTTGAAAAGGTGCATGATCACCTGGGCTACAGACTGTCTTTGGATCACCTTGCCAGAGTGACCTTGGGAAAAGAAAAAACTGCAGACGGTCTTCAGGCCCTGCGCTGGTGGAAACAGGGGCGCATACGTCAGATTATCGATTACTGCAGGGCGGATGTAGAAATTACAAAAGATTTGTTTCTGTACGGCAAAAAGAATGGTTATCTTCTGTTTAACAACAAGGCAAAAAAGACGGTTCGGATACCCGTAAGCTGGTAAAACTAAACTGAGCGTTTCAAATTTTAAAAGGTACTCAATTATCTATTATCTTTAATGAATTATTTTGATTTATATTTTTAAAATTTGAGCCTGACACAGGAATTGGGCAAAAGGGGGCGTTTTGCAAAGGTATCGATGGTTTTAATATCCCACATAATGAAACGGCTCAATCTCGGAAAGTTGCTGAGGGGTAAGGGTCTTAAATCCAGATGCTTCAATCAGATTCCTAGCCTGCGACGGGTCTTTAATCTCTAAAACAAAAACCGCATTTTTCCGACTTTCTATTACAAAGCCATAGCCGTTTTCAATATTGATTTTTTCGGCACAAAGCACCTGTAACAGTTTGTCAAGCCCTCCCGGACGATCCTCAATCAGCACAGCAATAACTTCTTTGAGTTCCACGGGGATACCTTTTTTGCTCAGCGCTTTATGGCCCTGTTTGGGATTGTCTACGATCAGATTGATTAATCCGGAATCGCCAAAAGAGGTTATGGAGGCAGACCGAATATTGATTTTTTTCCGGGCAAGGATTGACGTAATTTCAGCCAGGACGCAGGGTTTGTTTTCTGCGGGAATAGTCAGTTGATAAGATTTCATCACAAAACTATAGAAAAACGATCTGAGCGTGTCAATATGTTTCCGTAAAAGAACCCGGGCAGGTCCATTTGAATCCCAATTCAGGGAAAATGCTCCACCACGGCGCATATCTCTTTCCAACCGACTGAAACTTGTGCTTAGGCACCCGTAAGACCGGGCTTTGTCTGAGTCATTAAGACCTAAGCCGAGCGTTTAAATTTTTAAAAGGGAATCAAATTTTTTATTTTTAATGAATTACCTTTATGTATATTTTTAAAATATGAAACCCTTCAGGATTGCCGATCTTACCGCATCTACTGCGTCAGATGCCGCCCCGAATAGTTAACTATAGCGAAACGACATTTTCCTTGTATCTTCGGCAACCTCGACAATCGCTCAACTCAGGTAAAAAAAACTCGTCGCTAAATTATCCCATTGATTTTTTAGTCATAATTTCATTCGGCTCAGGCTAACGCGTGCTAAAGCCCTTCAACCAGTCAATCGGTTTCCAAGAGAAACACACCATGGCTACGCTGCACGGAAATCAAGCTCTTTTGCATTAGGAAAAGAGCTATGGGGGCGGCTACCAAGAAATTACTCCAACACCTCCAATGGTTATAATATAAAAAGCAGCTAAAGGAGCTGCGAAAAAAAATATAAAAAAAACCGAACCAATAAACGCCAACTCTTTGAGCTTGTCCGTTTTTTTATCGATAATTTCCCGGATTTGTTTATCCTCAATATTTCTTTTTTCCACAAGTCGTTTTAGCACCCAAACAGATAAAGATAACACCAGAGAAACCGTGGGATAAAATAGGATAAGTATGAAAAAAAATACGATTAATAGTATCGACGAAATCATAAAAAAATATTGTAAGCCACTAATTGAGTCAAAACTCGGTTAGATGTTCACCGATAACAAACAACTTCCAATCGAGCGTCTTCGCTCAATTGAAGTTACTCTTTGACCGCTGAACTTCTAGCCTCTGGGATGATATTTTTCATGCATTTGCCTGAGGTGTTCCCGTGCGATGTGAGTATAAATCTGGGTGGTAGAAATATCAACATGGCCGAGCATAATCTGAACAGCTCGCAAATCGGCACCACCCTCCAGAAGATGGCTGGCAAAAGAGTGCCTTAAACTATGAGGTGTGATTTTTTTTTGAATCCCTGCTTGCCGAGCATATTGTTTCAAAAGCTTCCAGAAGCCCTGTCGGGTTATGGGATTTCCTGCTCTTGCGATAAACAAATATGGGCTCATTTGGTTTTTTAACAGCAGAGGCCTGGCATTATTTATATAATTGTCGATTTTCTCTTTTGCGCACATACCCATGGGAACAACCCTTTCTTTTGAACCTTTGCCCAAAACCCTTACAAAACAGGCTTCAAGGTTTAAATCCAGTAATTTCAGGTTTACAAGTTCCGAAACCCTCAATCCGGCCGCATAAAGGAGTTCGAGCATGGCCGCATTTCTTTTTCCCAAGGGTTTGGCGGTATCCGGCTTATTTAAAAGAAGGTTCACCTCTGCAACGGTCAGGACATCCGGAAGCTTTAGACCGCTTTTGGGTAGGTCTATAAGCCTTGCAGGATCGTAATCGATTATTTTTTCCTGGACAAGGAACTTGTAAAACCCCCTTAGGGTGATAAGATGCCTTGCACATGATTTTGATCCCAGGCCGGCATCTCTTAAGGCAATCAGGTGCTTTAATATTAACGGGGTATCGGCATCAGCGATCTTTTTAACTCCTTTTTGTTTTAAAAACTCAAGATGTCTGACAAGGTCGCTGCTGTACGATTCTATGGTTTTTTCCGAAAGTCCTTTTTCAAAGACAAGATAGTTTACATATTGATCTGCTAGAAAATCTAATGAAGACATAGATTAAATCGCCGGGCATTGTGTACTGAGAGATCTATTTTTATTCCTGCCGGAGCTTTTCCTGTTTGTAAGGCAAGGCGGAGGCCTTACCTCGACACTTAGGGATTCCTTTTTTTAAGCAGCTATCCACAAAATGTAAAGATATTTCTTTTTTTACCTTTCTTTTTTTTATAGCTTTGGTAAACATGTTAAATGATATTTGCAGGAGGCAAAACATCATGAAAATTTTGGTAACAGGGGGTAAGGGTCAGCTGGGTACCGACTGTGTTCGTGTTTTTCGTGAGACCCATGAAGTGATGGCCATCGATTTAGACGAACTGGATATTACCCGACAGGATGATCTGGAAAAGTTGGTTCAAAAATTCACGCCGGACATCATCATCAATTGTGCTGCATATACCCAAGTGGATCATTGTGAAATTGAAAAAAAATTGGCCTGGAATGTTAATGTGACTGGTACGGAAAACCTGGTTAAGTGTTTGGAGAAACAGGATGGTCGGTTAATTCATATCTCCACGGATTATGTTTTTGACGGAAGAAAAAAAATACCGGAGCCTTATGTGGAAACGGATCCCCCCAATCCTGTTTCATATTACGGGAAGACCAAATATCAGAGCGAAAAAGTGGTTCGGAGGGCATCCGATCGGCACGTTATTCTCAGGCCCGCATGGATGTATGGCGTAAACGGTCATAATTTTCTAAAAACCATGCTTAATCTGGCCTTGAAAAATCCGGAGGATGAAATCAGAGTGGTTAATGACCAGTACGGTTCGCCCACATGGTCTTATGCACTGGCGCTACAGATAGAGCGGATAATGGATACCGACGTCGGAGGAATTTATCATACCACCGCAGAGGGATTTTGCACCTGGTTTGAACTGGCTGAATATTTTCTTAACAAAATGCAAGTGCCTCATAATATTGTTCCATGTACCAGCCTGGAATATCCAACTCGTGC
>JASFHC010000117.1:0-7195 GCA_050123435.1 Desulfobacterales bacterium | reverse complement strand
GAAATTACCCAGCGACTTGGACATTTTTTCCTGATTTATATTAACAAAGCCGTTATGAATCCAATATTTTACGAATAGCTTTCCCGAAATGCTTTCTGACTGGGCGATCTCGTTTTCATGATGTGGAAAACACAGATCCTTACCGCCGCCATGGATGTCGAAGGTTTCGCCCAGATATTCATTGCTCATGGCCGAGCACTCAATATGCCAACCGGGCCTTCCCATGCCCCAGGGGCTTTCCCAGGCAGGCTCTCCGGGTTTTGAGGATTTCCATAAGACAAAATCAAAGGGGTTCCGCTTCCTTTCATCAATATCGACTCTTGCTCCGGCCTCCATATCTTCAAGTCTGCGACCGGATAATTTTCCATATTCTTTGAATTTTTCAACAGAATAATAGACATCACCATTTATCGGGTATGCAAAACCTTTTTGTATCAGCTTTTCAACAAACTTTAGAATCTGGTTGATATGCTCGGTGGCTTTTGGCTCGATTGTCGCTCGGTCAACATTCAGTGCATCCATGTCCTTATAGAATTCTGTGATATATTTTTCGGCGACCGCCTTGCAGTCGATACCGAGGTGGTTGGCTTTATCAATGATTTTATCATCAACGTCGGTAAAGTTTCTGACATATGTCACATCATATCCTTTTGCTTTGAGATATTTTGAGATGACATCAAACACCACCACTGACCGAGCGTGGCCGATATGACAGTCGTCGTATACAGTCGGACCGCAAACATACATACGGACTCTACCGGGTTCCAAAGGTTCAAACCGTTCCTTTTTCCCTCCCAATGTATTGAAAACGCGCAGTACCATAATTCTTTCCCTGTTTTAATAGATTCATACGGATAATTATTCGTTTTTCTTCCGCAGCTCAATGAGTACGACACACATGGCCCCGATACCCTCCCCTTTTCCGATCATTCCAAGACCTTCGAGCGTTGTTGCTTTTACATTAACACAATCGGGATCGATTTCAATTGTTCGGGCAATGTTTTTTTGCATTGCTTCTCTATAAGGAGTAAGTTTTGGAGCATCAGTAAAGATCGTCGTATCTATATTCATGACTTTAAAATTCTTTCTGCTGACCAAGTCATAAGTTTTGGCAAGAATCTTTATGCTGGAAATGTCTTTATATTCCGGGTCGGTATCCGGAAAATGCAAGCCGATATCGCCCAAACCTGCAGCGCCCAACAGTGCGTCACACACCGCATGAACAAGTACATCGGCATCCGAATGCCCGAGCAGTCCCTTTTCGAAGGGAATGTCAACCCCGCCCAAAACAAGTTTCCGCCCTGCAATAAGTCGATGAACATCATATCCTATACCAATGCGCATGGTAATCTCCGCTGTGTGTTATATCCTACTCTAAGCCAAAGCATTATTTTTTTTATATATGTGATGGATCGGGAAATTTTTTCTTTTAGGGCTCCAAATTAAGCGGAATGAATGATCGGCAACAACATCGTACACTGCTTGAATGCATTAGGGGTCGTTTTGAAAAAACAGCACTTTTATGAATTCTTAATGAAAAGATAAAAAATGTTATCTGCCTGATCTATTTATTTAAACATTGTTACACTGTTTTATCGTTACGAGCCCTTACGCATGAGTTTGTAAGGTGTCGTTGCCAATTATTTATGGAGCGGGCGAATAAAAAAACTCCTCCCGTTTATATACCTCATATAAATTCTTGACGCAATAGCAGTCGATAGCTATATGGGCTGTTATTTGTACTTAGTTAAGTTTTGAGTCAATTTTTTTCAGGAATTACAGGAAACAGTAATGTCTATCCAAATGCTTGCCAAAGAACTTTATCGTCTTTTGCAAGAAGTCGAAAAAATTGAAAAACAGTTCAAGAATGCGCTGCCGGAGAAAAAAGAGGAAATCAAAAATAAGCTTCGTAAAATAAAATCCGAACGAAATCGAATACGTGCCGCCCTTGATGGCAGAATCAATCGTCAGTCAAAACATCACAGAAGGTAATCTGTTCGATGGTCTGAGCTTGTTTTATCCCTTTAGTTCGCTATCCGGCAACTCAAGACTCCCTTGAATGATTTCAGTTCCGGCCTTTCCGGCAACGGCCTGCTCAATATCTTCAAGTGAAGTGATGACGGATCTTCCACCACAGTTTAAAACAAACTGCATCGCCGCTTCTATTTTGGGTTGCATAGAACCCGGAGCAAAGTGGCCTTCTTTTAAGTATCGCCCCGCTTCTTCAAGAGTCACAGAGCTAAGGAATTTTTGATCCTCACCACCATAGTTAAGCGCAGCCCCTTGAACATCTGTTGCGATTAAGAAAATATTCGCCCCTACTTCCTCTGCTAATTTCGCACCGGCCAAATCTTTGTCGATAACCGCATCAATTCCTTGAAAGGCTCGTCCTTCACGGATTACGGGTATTCCACCGCCTCCGCAGCAGATAACAATAAAGTTCATCTCGATAAGTCTTTTGATTTCACGTTTTTCAACAATACTAACGGGCTTGGGAGACACGACCACTCGCCGGTATCCTTTGGCTGTTTTTCGCATTGTATATGGAACAGATACGGCTTCTTTTTCCGAATAAACAGGGCCGATAGGTTTTAAAGGGTTTTGAAAGGCCGGGTCATTTTCATCCACAACCACATAACTGATAAGACTGACCAAAGGTTGGGTATGGACCCCCAATTCCATGAGTTCGCTGTCCAATGTCGATTCTATCATATAACCGATCTGACCTTGGGTTTGTGCAACCAGAATTTCCAAGGGCAATTTGGGAACCACAGTACAATGTTCTTGCTGCAGTAACAAATTTCCCACCTGAGGCCCATTACCGTGTGTAATGATAATTCTATATTTTCTGGAGAGCCTGGCGATTTGTCGAATGGGTACCTTCAGATTTTCAAATTGTTCTTCTATGGTACCTTCCTGACCTTTCCGAATGAGAGCATTTCCGCCAAGAGCCACTATCAATGTTTTATTTTCGTTTTTCATATATTTAATCGATTTAAAAGTACTTCTTCCAATAGGGGCCTGCCATGATCGCGATATTCATAGCATACTCTGAGAGTTGGTTTATTGATTGAAACGAGTTTGGGAAGATCGATAGGGGTTGCAAAGAGAACCCGCTCACAATCGACTTTATTAATGGTAATTTCCAAATCGCGAATTTGTTCTTTGCTGTATCCCATAGCAGGCAGCAGAGGACCAACCTGTGGATACTCTTCGAAAGTATCTTTTATGGTTCCGAATATGTAAGGTCGAGGGTCAACAATATTTGCTGCTCCATACATTTTAGCGGCAATAGTTCCGGCCCCAAAAGGCATTCCTCCGTGTGTCAGCGTTGGGCCGTCTTCAACCACCAAAACACGTTTCCCTCGGATAAGATCCGGATCATCCACAATAACAGCTGATTCAGCCAATACAATATCGGCATGAGGCGCATGTTGTTCTATGTTTTTTCTTACTATTCCGACCCGCTCTGAATCTGCACTATCCACTTTATTGATTATCGCGATATCTGCCATGATCATGTTGGTTTCACCGGGATAATACAGCAGTTCGTGTCCTGCCCGGTGGGGATCAAATAATACAATGTGAACATCCGGATAATAAAACGGCGTATCATTGTTCCCACCGTCCCAGACAATAAAATCGGCTTCCGCTTCTGCTGCTTTAAGAATTTGAACGTAATCGATTCCGGCATAAACCACAATTCCCTTATCCACCAGGGGTTCGTACTCCTCTCTTTCCTCAATGGTACATTGATGCTTCTCAAAATCTCTATAACAGGCAAAGCGCTGCACAATCTGATTCGTCAAATCCCCGTAAGGCATTGGATGGCGAACAACCACGACCCTTTTCCCTAGTTTTCTCAAGATCTTGCATACATGGCGAGTGGTTTGTGATTTGCCGCATCCCGTCCGTACCGCGCATATGGCCACAACCGGTTTATCTGATTTGAGCATCGTATATGTGGCGCCAATAAGTATGAAATCCGCACCCCCGGCCATAGCCACAGAAGCCCTATGCATAAGCTCCACGTGGGAAATATCGCTATAGGAAAAAGCAACCAGATCCACTTTGTGTTGGTGAACAAGATCGGCCAGCCGATTTTCGGGAGTGACGGGTATGCCGTCCGGGTAAAGTTCTCCCGAAAGCTGGGATGGATACAGGCGATTTTCTATGTCCGGAATCTGAGCCGCCGTGAAAGCGACAACCTTGTACCTGGGATTGTTTTTAAAATAGATGTTGAAGTTGTGAAAGTCTCGCCCGGCGGCGCCCATTATAATGACCTTTTCAACCATACGATTCCTTTGATGAATGTCTATTTTTGGGTCAGAACTTTTTCAATTCTATCCGTGGCCCAGTCGATTTCTTTGTGGGTAATGACCAGGGGCGGCGCAAAACGAATAATGTTCTCGTGGGTTTCCTTGCAAAGCACTCCTTGCGTCATTAGCGCTTCACAGTACTGGCGAGCTCCGCCGGCCTCGGGAATAAACTCCACAGCAAGCATAAGACCTTTGCCCCGGACTTCTTTTATATAGGGATTTTTAATCAGCGACAACTTAGACAAGAAATACTCCCCCATGGCAGCAGCATTTTCAATCATGTTCTCTTCAATCAAAACCTTAAGGGCGGTCCTGGCAATGGCACAGGCCAGGGGGTTGCCTCCGAAAGTACTTCCGTGTTCGCCCGGACGCAAAACATCCATGACCTCTTGGTTGGAAAGCACCGCAGAAATGGGATAGAATCCCCCGGAAAGTGCCTTTCCGATAAGGGTTAGGTCTGCCTCGATTCCGTCATGCTGTTCGGCCAGAAGTTTGCCGGTTCGGCCCAATCCTGTCTGGATTTCATCCAGGATCAACACCACGTTATTCTTCTCGCAAATAGACTTGGCCTCCTTTAAATATCCTGCCGGAGGTATAATTACCCCGGCCTCCCCCTGGATCGGTTCTACCATGAATGCCACGGTGTAAGAGGTTATCGCCGCTTCAAGAGCATTTATATCACCAAAAGGGATAATTTTGAAACCCGGGGTAAAAGGGCCAAACCCATCGCGGGAATGTTCATCCGTGCTAAATCCAACAATGGTAATGGTCCGGCCGTGAAAATTATTCTCGCATACGATGATTTCGGCCCGGTCTTTGGTGACGCCTTTTATCTTGTATCCCCACTTGCGGACCGCCTTGATAACCGTCTCAACGGCTTCGGCTCCGCTGTTCATGGGTAAAATCTTGTGAGAATTGGTCAGTTCACAAATTTCTTTATAAAGCAGGCCCAATTGATCATTGCGGAACGCACGAGACGTTAAGGTTAACTTTCGGGATTGTTCGATCATTGCACTCATGATCTTCGGGTGGCAATGCCCCTGGTTGACCGCCGAATACGCCGAAAGACAATCCATGTATTTTTTGCCTTCCACATCCCAGACCCAGACTCCTTCACCGCGCTGTAACACCACGTCAAGCGGTTTATAATTGTGAGCCCCGAATTTGTCTTCCAATCTTATGTAATATTGCTGATCCATTTTAATGACTCTTTCATTTCTGTAGATTTCCGGCTGACCCGTAAAAGATATATGAAAATACATAAATATTTTTTTAATACTATCAGGAAAGCAAATAATCGGTTTTTAAGCAAATGGGAAATGAAACAATTTTCGTTCAGGCACGAATTATTTGAGGTGTAAAATAATCCCAAACCCGCAGCGACTCAAAAATCCCGCCACGGCCCAGTGATGAAGAGTTATTTTTGCCTAACTATGACCGTGTTGTTCTGAAAACAGCATTCTTGAAAAGAACCTTAACCTGAAATCCCGATTGTTATTCTAAAGATATTTTTGTCAAATTCAACAGGTGAAAAATTAGCCATATCAGTTTATATTGGTTAATATAAGTTAATATATTTCTTCATAATATTTTTAACTTGACAATACTAACCATTTAGCTTAAGCGATACCCCGTATTAACTGAATTAGCTGAAACGGGTAACCAACCCCATAGTTTATTTAGAAGTTCCTATGCTGGAAGTTTATCGTAAATATGAAACATCTGATTCTATACGGCTACTCAACCAGTTATTTCTTTTATGCAGTAACGTTGATTACCTATCTTTTAAGGTGGAAAAATCTGTGGCAATATCTGTCCATTATCGCCATAACGGTCAATTTCCTGGTTTTGCTACTCATCACAATTTCATCCGGCCATTTCCCCTTTTTCAATGTCTTTGAATGTCTTTTATTTGTCACTTTCATCTTGGGAGGACTCGGACTTCTCTGCAGCCAAACCGAAAAACACAGACTCGATGTAAGAACCTGGGTTTTGATTGAAATCATTTTTCTCTTGGGAATAGTGTTTTTCTTTCCCAAAAAGCCGTCTCTTTATCGTCCCAATCAAACATTTATTTGGGTTGTCCTGTTTCACGGTTTCAGAAAGCTTGCTCTTGCAACTGTTCTTTTCTCATCTGCTCACTTCATCCGTTTCCGGTTGGCACGCCGGCGCAAACCACGCAGAAATCATATTCTCCTTAGGGGCAGAAACTTCCTGCTTTTGAGCACGGTGTTTTTTCTCTGTTCCGAATACTCCGGAATGATTTGGTGCCAGACAGGCTGGGGAGATTTCTGGCACTGGAGCACAACCTTTTTCAAATCAACCGTAATTATTCTCTGCCTCATGTTTGCCTTTCACATACCCGGCAAAAATCATCGATCGGATGACATCAGATCCGTGATCGGCGCCGTGACTGCTCTGGTGATGCTGACAATTCAGGTAGGCAAAGGATTGTCATGAAAAAGGTCTTTGAACAACTCGCTTCTTTGTATTTTACCACGATCATCCTGGCTGTCTTGATCCTCTGGTTCACCTGGGGAATCCTGCTTGCCCAATCAAACACATTTGAACATGAATTTTATGTGATGAACAGCACCCTGGCTTTTGACTGGTTTTTACAGACTCAAGGACTTTCCCTGTTGCTAAAATTCTGGTTCGTGGGCCTTTGTATGGCAATGGTTGTTCTGGCAATTAACCTGGTCTTTTGTTCATGGGTTAAGATCTTAAAAATCATACGCATCAAATTGGTTATGAACAAGCTGGTTATGCTGATCATCCATATCATCTTTGGTGTGGTGGCATTGGGCCACTTCGGGAGCTTCTTTCTCGGCTATCGATATGAAGACGTAACGCTTCAACAGGGCCAATCCTTTGCT
>JASFHC010000116.1:0-7202 GCA_050123435.1 Desulfobacterales bacterium | reverse complement strand
TTTTCATTGACGATGGGAACAACGTGCCATGACAACAGCATTAAGATGGCATTGCGAGCATTCAAGTATCTTTGCCGGTTGTTAAGATCATCGCCGGTAAGCAAAATCTGGGCGACTTGTTTATGATCCCTTGCGAAAGCTTTTTCATATTCCATGATAAGTCCGGCCTGCCCCACGGCAGCAACCGCCTGTCGTTTTGGAATCTCATCCGGCCTTTTGTCAAGACCTATTTTTTTTACACCTGAGGCCATGGCCCCGGAAGAGACAAGAATAACCTCCCGTCCGCCGTCAATTAGCCGACATATCTGTCCGCTGATGGATCGAATTGCTTTTAAATTTAACCCCTGTTCCTCGGTTAGAATATTGCTGCCCACCTTAACCACAACACGCCGGACACTATTAAAATTAAATTTTCTGTTATCATTCATTGGGACCTGTCCAATAATTGAATGATTTTTGAATTCAAGTTTTCTATGCCTTTACCGGTAAGCGCTGAAATTAATATGACTTGTTTTTCCTTTACGGCAGTTTGAAACTTCTTTGCCGCCTCCAAAACATCCGGCAGATCGATCTTGTTAAGGGCCACAATTTGAGGTTTTTCCGTCAATTTTCGATTATACATGGCGAGCTCTTTATTAACGGTGTTGTAGCCAGTTAGGGGGTTTTCCATATCGATCGCCGACACGTCGATAAGGTGAATAAGAATGCGGGTACGTTCAATGTGGCGCAGAAATCTGATGCCGAGCCCGGTTCCCTTGTGTGCACCTTTAATTAAACCCGGGATATCTGCGACCACAAAAGGCTCCGCCCAGCCGGTTTGAACCACACCCAGGCTGGGGAAAAGCGTAGTGAAAGGGTAATTACCTATCTTGGGACGCGCTGAAGAAACTGCGGTAATAAGGGTGGACTTGCCTGCGTTGGGAAGGCCTATGATACCGACATCCGCCAGAAGTTTGAGTTCCAGCCTTAACGTTTTGGTTTCACCCGTTTCACCGGGCTGGGCAAACCGGGGGGCCCGGTTTGTTGAAGTTTTAAATCGTGCATTGCCCTGACCGCCTCGACCGCCTCTTGCCAGCACAAAGGTTTCACCGCTATTGACTAAATCAGTGATGACCTGTCCGGTGTCGGCGTCTGTCACCAGGGTTCCGGGCGGGAGTTCTATGACCAGGTCTTGACCGTTTTTTCCGGTCTTTTGTTTGCCCTGGCCATGGGCGCCGTTTTTGGCTTTGAAATGTTTCTGGTATCGAAATTGATACAGGGTCCGTTTTCTCGATGTTGTCTTTAAAAGAATATCACCGCCCTTGCCCCCGTCTCCACCGTCCGGTCCTCCGCGTGGAATATACTTTTCACGTCTGAAACTGACACAGCCTCTGCCGCCATTACCGGACCAAACGGTAATAATCGCTTCATCAATGAATCTCACGCTGCATAAACGCTTACTTTTTTCCGGGAACGACCCATCCGTTCAAAAGCAACAAAACCATCAACTTTGGCAAACAGAGTGTAATCCCTGCCCATACCCACGTTGTCTCCGGGATGGATTTTCGTTCCCAGCTGGCGAACCAGAATATTACCGGCTTTTACTTTTTGACCGGCGTATCGCTTTACGCCCCTGCGCTGCCCCTGGCTGTCACGACCGTTCCTGGAACTGCCGCCTGCTTTTTTATGTGCCATTATGAAAACTCCTTGTTCAGACCTCGTTACGCTGCACCGTCCACGATATTTTTTTTGTAATTATTTGGTTCTTTGAGTCAAATTGACTTATCATAAGCAATAACGTTTTAAAAAATCTAAGTTTTTCCTGTTGTTACCCTTCAATACTATCAATTTTGATCGCGGTATACTGTTGTCGATGTCCCAGCTTTCGACGATATCTTTTTCTCCGTTTATACTTAAAAACGATAATCTTTTTGGCCTTTCCCTGCTCAATGATGTGGCCCTTTACCGCTACATTGTCAAGAATCGGCCGACCGATACTTAGGTTCTCTCCGTCTGAAAACATAAGAACTTTGTCAAAAGAAACAGGACTGCCAATCTCTCCGGGAATTTTTTCAACCTTCAAAATATCGCCCTGCTGAATTTTATATTGCTTTCCTCCTGTATTAACGATAGCATACATATGTTTGACCCCCTCAAGGTAACTAATCTTAACTTTCATGTATCAAAATGTTCAATTTTAATCTATCATAAAAATTTGTCAAGATAAAATTCATAAATTTGCGGGATAAACGCATTTGATTTCGGTGCAGCGCAGCGACGGCGTGTTCCCCTTTTCAAACGGCTGAGGATTAAAATTTGAGCCTGACCCCCAGAGGAATAGGCTGCGCATTCCACGGGGCAGGCGCAGAAATTGGACAAAAAGGGGCGTTTTGCAAAGGTCTCAAGGAGGCTCTTCTGGAAACATATGTAACTCATCGTGTTATACACTGGGATAAAGAGCTCTATACATCTTCCAGGCACAAACTGATCGGCGAAGAACCACTTTCGATACGTGTTCAAGGGAAACCGTATTCTGTAGTCATGCGGACTCCGGGTGATGAATTGGCCCATGCCGCCGGTTTCTGTCTTGCCGAAGGGATTGTCGATACACCTGATGACATTAAGACTATCTCATGTTGTGACGGCACCGATTCTAATGTGGTGACCATTACTCTTGAAGAATCGCGTCAGAGCAAAATAACCGGACTTCTGAACAGACGCGGCTATATTAGCCAGACCAGCTGCGGCATTTGCGGCAAAGAAATCATCAAAGATCTTTATCAGGTTATTCAACCCATGAGAAACAATGCTCAGATTGACGCAGGGTTGGCATTGGAATGCCTTGAAAATCTTTCCAGCCACCAACCCTTGCGTAATCTGACCCGTGCGTCTCATGCCGCCGCCCTTTACACTTCTGATTTTAAGCTGTTATCGGTGGCCGAAGATGTGGGTCGACACAACGCTCTTGATAAAGCCATCGGAAAGGTTTTCCTTAAACATAGTCTTGACAAGGCGTCACTCTTGGTCCTTTCTTCCCGGATAAGCTATGAACTGGTACAGAAAGCTGCACGGGCCCATATCCCTGTCATATTAGCCTTCTCGCGACCCACATCACTGGCCGTAGAACTGGCATCCAAATTAAGCATGACCTTGGCCTGTCTGGCCAAAGGTTCCGGATTGTACATTTTCTGCGGAGAGAACCGTTTCATTATTTAAGCACATCCTGGTAACTTCTCAATAAAGTATGAAGCCTACTGGTGATAAAATCTAATCTGTCTGGCTGTTTGAGGAGGTTAGTGAGAAGTTGCGGATCCTGAAATTATTTCTTTAATCCGGCAGGGAATATCCCATTTTTTCAAAAGATGTGAAACACGGGGAGGTACCATATGCTCCCACGGTTTTTCGTCCACCATAAGGCGGCGAATTTCAGCGGCACTGATGCCTTTTTCCGATGGCGGCACTTCCCACAGAACATGGGTGTTGAGCCCGAGTAATTTAAAGGTGTTGAGTTTCTTCTTTCCCCAGTCATCGTAGATGGTAAGGAAAAATAAACCATTCAGGGGCACATAATATTTATAAAGCTCTGGCATATTAACGGGAAACGGAACAACTGAAAACTCGTTGGGTTTTACCCCTTGGGCCTGCAATACCTCATTAACCAGAATATATCGTTCATAATAAGTAAGCGGGTTGGATGAGGGATTATCTCTTTGAGAATCTTCATGTTCTTTTTTGGACAATGTGGGATCCGGATTGGTAATTCCAACAACCAGATGCCGGCAAAACTGTTTTCCCGCCAAAAGATACTTAACATGGTCATTATGAAGAATTTGAAATCTTCCGTGAATGATGCCGGTTTCAGCCATTTGAAATGATGGATTTTTTTCTGAGATGCTCTTCATTTGAAGTTTCAATAGAAGCTATTCGTTACTCCAGTATAAAGGACTTATACTTTCCCGGCCAGTAGGGTTGATCAATAGGTGTATCCATGATTCCGTGCAATTTCAACCGGTTTAAATGGTTCAAAACCATATACATCAGTTCGTTGCCCCTAAGGGTTCCCAACGCACCGGAAGCCGCACTAATTTCATCAAATTGTCTGACCCGGTCTCGCCTTACCCCGCTGCCATGAAACAGGATCGGAACGCTTTCACCGGAATGGA
This sequence comes from Desulfobacterales bacterium, assembly GCA_050123435.1. GTDB lineage: Bacteria > Desulfobacterota > Desulfobacteria > Desulfobacterales > UBA11574 > S5133MH16. The sequence goes on along the minus strand of JASFHC010000116.1, from coordinate 3,060 downwards.
TCAACGGACCCGAGCTGGGTGTGGAATGATCGGCAGTTACAATAACCAGTAATTCCGGATCTTCCAACAGAGGTTGGATCACCTTCCCAATACCTTGATCCAGGGATTCAATGACCGATTTTTTGGCCAGGGGATTTTTCGTATGTGCAGCCTCATCCGGTGTTTTGGTGTGTACATGAATAAAGTCGTATCGGTTTGAGTATTCATAAGCCATTTGGATTCGCCCGGCCAGATCATCGCCGGGGTTTCCGGTATCCATGACTTTCTTTACATCAAGGCCGATATATCTTCCAAGCCCCCAGTACATCGGGCCGGATGCCATGGACAGTCCGCGCAACCCATATCGATCTGCAAAAGGCGTTATATGTTTCAGCTGTCCCGCTCTTTGGGTAACAAGGCAGTTGATAGGTAGTTTTCCATTTTTAATCCTTTCCTGATTAACAGGATTCACCCGGAGCTTGTGATAAACGTGAACTAGATATTTTTTTAGAGCCCGAGCGGTAATTGTGGTTGCCGGGTCATCACGGTATTCAGCCCATGGCTGTATATTAATCAACGGCCTGTTATTTACAAACGGATCCGAGTCTGTAATAAAAGGAGACACACTGCCGTGAAGCGTAATAATCCCGCGAATCCCTCCCGCCGGATTAAAGCGTATTCTAACTCCCCCTGTTTCAAATTCTCGAACAACTTCAACAAATTCTGAAATCTCTCCGTCTGAAATCACAGGTTTTCCCTGTTCAAGGACAAGTTTTTTTTCAGATTCTGTTATACTGGCAAAATGAGACAAAACGGCAACATCTTTGTGTTGAAATTCAATTCCTGCACCCAATGCTTCCAACGCCCCCCTGCCCGGAAATTCCTTTATATCGTAACCGAACATGATAAAATGGGCATTTTCACTAGGAAGCGCCTGGCCGATACAGGCAGCATGGTATAAACCGTTGGCAGACTCTACCGCCATTCTGTCTAAAACAGGAGTTTTGGCGGATTGAAGCGGTGTCTTAAAATCAAGTTCCTGGTATGATCTGTCCCCAAGCCCATCGAGCAGGATAAGAATACATTTTTCAGGCATACGGAATCCCTTGTTGTTATTTCTGGATGGACACTAACATACTATTTTTCTACGCTTTTATCAAACATTTTAAAAATTCGAAACATGAAAACGGAAAGACGTGACGGTAAGTGCGCCTTATTTTTTGCACTTTCCATGCTCACCTTCGCGTGTTTATAATTTTTAAGATATCGTTTAAAAAGGAGAAGAGGGATTGTCCAGTAAATATGTTGCGCAGGCATCCTCTGATTCCCACGCTGTTACACGGGTAACTTTTACATTAGAGTTTTTTAATACAGTTTGAAGGGAGGTCGCAATATAACGGGAAATGTTTTCCGAAGATGGTGGACAGTTATCATTAAAATAATCCAGTTCATTTAAAAACTTGTGATCCAGCCTTGTTATGATTTCAGAGACATTTTGTTTTAACTCTCCAAAATCTACCAGTACCCCGGCATCATTGAGAGTTTCGCCGGCCACGCAAATTTCTATCTTCCAGTTGTGTCCGTGCAGGTTTTCACATTTTTTGGCCACCATCTTGAGCTGATGAGCGGCCGCAAAATGAGTAACAACTTTTAACTCAAACATAATTTTTCATCCTATTAAAATTATTCCGAATCCGGGTTGAATCAGAGGTCGGAATATTTTTATTATAACGCCTTATTTATCCGTCGAGTTCATCAAGATCGGCCTTAAAATTCGTTAATCAGGATGCACCGGCATTGCCGCTTTTGAGAATATTTTTTAATTTGTTCGTCAGCTTTCCCGATTCGATTTTAGCGAATTCTTGAAGAAGCGCTTCCTGTTTCTTGTTGAGGTTGACAGGTGTTTTTATTAAAGCCTGAATTATTTGATCACCCCGTCTGCCGCTCCTGAGAGAAGGGATTCCCTCACCGCGAAAGCGAAACAGATCACCGGGCTGGGTGCCTTTTGGAATTTTAAGTTCCTTTTTCCCGTTTAAGGTCGGCACCTCTATCGTATCGCCAAGAGCCGCCTGTATAAAGGAAATTCCCACTTGGCAGATGACGTTTGTGTTGTCTCGTTCGAAGAAGTCATGGGGTTCCACATGAATAAACACATAAAGATCTCCCGGAGGTCCTCCATAGAAGCCTGCTTCCCCTTCACCTGTCAGACGAAGTCTAGATCCGGTATCCACACCGGCAGGAACTTTTACGGCCACCTTTTTTCTGACTCTAATCTGTCCGGATCCGTTACAATCAGCACATGGATGTGGTATGGTTTGGCCATTGCCGTTACACTGGTGGCATGTGGTCCTCACGGTAAAAAACCCCTGGTTTCGGGAAACCTGGCCCGTTCCGTTACACTGTCTGCAGGTTTCCGGATGGGTGCCCGGCTCGCAGCCATTACCCTCGCACGAAGGGCAACTTTCCACCTTATCTAATCCTATTTCGGTTTCTGCTCCAAAGGCGGCTTCCATGAAGCCAAGGGAAAGGTCGTAACGAAGATCAGCTCCCTTCTGTGCCCTGCTTCTGGAACGACGTCCACTGCTGAATCCGAAAAAATCTTCAAAGATTCCTCCGAAACTGGAAAAAATGTCTTCAAAGCCTCTAAATCCGGAAAAACCCGATCCCTCAAGACCCTGATGGCCAAACTGGTCATAAATATTCCGCTTCTGAGGGTCTCGAAGGACCTCGTAGGCCTCGGAAGCCTCCTTGAATTTTTCTTCAGCCTCTTTATTGCCTGGATTTCGATCCGGATGATATTTCAGAGCCAGCTTTCTATAGTGAGCCTTTAACTCGCTATCATCCGCATTACGGTCTACGCCTAAAACCTCGTAGTAATCTCGTTTACTAGTCATCTACAGCAACGTCTCTGGACTTGTATCTCGCGATAAACGGGATCTAAATCACAAGTCTTATATTAATAAAGAAAATCGTTTATGGGAAAGGGCTATATTTTATTAACTTGATAAAATAATACAAAAACCGGCCTTGTCAATGAAGAATGGAAATTTAAAAATTGAAGATTTTGGATTGAAGAGGTAT
>JASFHC010000115.1:0-7218 GCA_050123435.1 Desulfobacterales bacterium | reverse complement strand
AAGATTATAAAATTTATTCTCCTTCTCTTTCGTAATCTTCGTGGTAAAAACAAAACCGAATCTGTTTTCTTTCGATGTTGACATTGTACACGAGAAATTCGGATTAAACTCCTTGACAGCTATACCGCATGGCTCTAAATACATGTAGAACATCACCTATCAGAATCGTTACGAAAGAGACTTTTGAAAAACGCCCTCTTTTGCCCAAAACCGGCGTCAGGCTCAAATTTTAATCCTCGAAATACTCAATGTATTCCTGTGGTTAAAATCTTCGCCTTCCTTGGCCTTGAACAAAATTGAACATTTTTCAGAGGTCTCAAAAGGAGATTGGCAAATGGTTGATTTTGCATATCAGGAAATGTTCCCTCTCGAGGAAAACGCCACCGAATATCGTAAAATAACGGATGAGCATGTTTCTCTACAGTCTTTTGAGGCCCATGAAATCCTAAAGATCGAAGCCCAGGGTCTTACCCTTCTGGCTGAACAGGCTTTCAAGGACGTATCACACCTGTTGAGGTCCTCACACCTGGAGCTCCTGACAAAGATTATAGATGATCCAGAAAGTTCCGACAACGACCGGTACGTTGCCCTTGAAATGCTTAAAAACGCGGTTATCTCCGCACAAGGTGTCTTTCCCATGTGCCAGGATACCGGAACTGCCATTGTAATGGGTAAAAAGGGTCAGCAGGTCTGGACCGGCTGTTCCGATAAAGAAGCCCTTTCAAAAGGCATTTTCAATGCGTATACAAAAAACAATCTTCGGTACTCCCAAAACGCTCCTCTGAGCATGTTCGATGAAGTCAATACCGGCTGCAATCTTCCTGCTCAGATCGAGCTTTATGCCACACAAGGAGATCGCTATGAGTTTCTCTTTATCGCAAAAGGCGGCGGATCTGCAAATAAGACTTATCTTTACCAGGAAACCAAAGCCACATTAACGCCAGAAAAACTGGTGTCTTTTATGAAAAGCAAGATGAAAACCCTCGGAACCGCCGCCTGCCCCCCGTATCATCTTGCGTTTGTTATTGGCGGAACTTCTGCTGAATTAAACTTGAAAACAGTCAAATTAGCCTCGGCAGGATACCTCGATACGCTTCCCACAACCGGGAATCCATCCGGACATGCATTCAGGGATATAAAACTTGAGGAAGAACTGCTCAAAATTTCACAAAAAATGGGCATCGGCGCCCAATTCGGCGGAAAATATTTTTGTCTGGACACGCGGATTATCCGTCTTCCAAGGCACGGTGCATCCTGCCCCATCGGCTTGGGTGTGAGTTGCAGCGCGGACCGTAATATAAAAGCTAAAATTACAAGGCAAGGAATTTTTCTGGAACGCCTCGAGACCGATCCGGCTAGGTACCTTCCAGAGCCCGGTGAACAGGATACGGCGGCCGTGACTATCGATTTGAATCGTCCCATGGATGAAATTCGGGCCGAACTGAGCAAATATCCGGTTGCAACCCGGCTGCTATTGAACGGAAAAATCGTGGTGGGAAGAGATATCGCTCACGCCAAACTTAAAGAGCGCTTTGACAGTGGCGAGGGACTGCCGCGCTATTTCAAGGAGCACATTATATATTATGCGGGTCCCGCCAAAACCCCTGAAGGATATGCTTCAGGATCTTTCGGGCCGACAACCGCCGGACGAATGGACCCATATGTACCCATTTTCCAAGAGCACGGCGCTTCCATGGTTATGTTGGCAAAAGGAAATCGTTCAAAAGAAGTTACTCAGGCATGTAAAAAATTCGGGGGATTTTATTTGGGTTCCATCGGCGGCCCTGCAGCCCGGCTCGGTAAAGAGTGTATTACAAATATCGAAACTTTAGAGTATCCCGAACTCGATATGGAAGCTATCTTTTTGATCACCGTCAAGGATTTCCCCGCATTTATCATTGTAGACGACAAGGGGAACGACTTTTTTAAGAATCTTTTATGAGTAAAGTAATTACACAATGTATTCGCTGCGGCACCTGCTGCAAAAAAGGCGGCCCGTCTTTTCACCTTGAAGATAAGATACTGATTGAAAAAGGTATAATTTTATCAAAATATCTTTATACCATCAGAGAGGGTGAACTTTTTTATGATAATGTTAAAGAGTCTATTTTGCCGGCATCTTCAGACATTATTAAAATAAAAGGGCAAAAAAATTCGTGGACCTGTATTTTTTTTAATGAAAAAGAAAATGAATGTACGATTTATGACAACAGGCCTCTTGAATGCCGGGCTCTTAAATGCTGGGATACACGGGAAATTGAAAAGATTTACTCTAAAAACAGGTTGACGCGAAAAGATCTTATTTCAACGATTGAAGGGCTGTGGGACTTGGTTGAGGACCACCATAAGCGATGCTCGTATGAAAAGCTCGCCCTTTTTATTGATCTTCTTAAAAAAGATAAAAAGAATGAGGTGCTTAAAGGTGCTCTCGACATGATTGAATATGACACCCAAATCAGGGAACTGGTTTTACAAAAGGGAGCCCTTGATCCTGAGTTGACCGATTTTATCTTCGGCAGACCGATAATGGAAACCATCAGAATGTACGGCTTTAAAATCAAAAAGCAAGACAACAACTATCGTCTGATTCCGATTAGTTAAGAATTAAACCTGTAACCACCCCTAAAAAGGGTGGGTTGAAAGAATCTATCTCTTTCGAACTCACTTCAACTCTCTCACTTGACAGATTGGGATCTTTATTTTAGAAAGTCAGTATCTTGTCCGCTTCCATGCTCAATTCATAAAGATCATCCATCCAAGCAATAGGGCATGAACTTGATCCCTCCAGACCGTGGGATTTCATACACACCCCTCAGACGTAAAAATCACCTTCAAATTGGTTAACCTGTTCCATCACATTAAACTCTTCATTGCTGATTTTTTCGAAAAGAACCCCCTTCCCCAGCATAAACACACTGACGTCATCTCCTTTTTTAACAGCTACATTGGCTAACCTCATAGCATTGTAAATTGTTTCAGCATCTTCTGTAGAAATAATAAATAGAACGTTCATGATCAGCCTCCTCCTATCTGAAATAAATTTTTAATTCCCTGATTTTTACCCTTTAATAGCGAGTATCCCCGTTTGTGGAATATAATATAAACCCTCTTCAATGGTTATCGCATTATCCAGCCGAAACATGCAGCCACAGGGAAAATGTCAACGCTGACAATATTGTACTTGTGGAAAGGGCTGCAACTGCAAAATCTGTATCGCCGTTCATTTCCTTTGCCATTACATAGGTTATTGTAGCAGTCGGCGATGCCAACAGGATAAGACCTGGCAGGTAGTCCTGGAGAGACATATCGAACAGACGGTATAGGATAAAACCCAGTCCGGGAAGCAGAAACAGTTTAATAAAGCCTGAACAAAGAACTCGAAGCATTCTCAAATGCATCAATTCAAAAGAGAGAGAAGCTCCGATGAGCAACAAAGCCATCGGGAGTGCAAGACCGCTTAAAATGTCGAGACTGCGGTCGATAACAAGTGGAATCCGTAATCCTGTCAAGGAAAATAATATCCCGCCCATTGCAGACAGAATAACAGGGTTGCCCAATATCCTCAAAACGATACTCAGCTTATTTTTAGGTGCTGAAATATTGGGTGAATTCAACTGAAGGACTATGACCGCAAGAAAATTCTGTAGTATCATTATAAAACCGGCAATGATACCGGCCCGCACAAATCCTTCATTACCAAGAGAATAATATGCCACGGCAAGACCGATATATCCCAAATTCCCATGAAAAGAGGACTGAACAAAAGTGCCTAACTCCCCTCGCCTTATACCACTAATTAACCCCCCACCCCAGGACACAAGAAAAACAACCAGAACGGAAATCAGAGTAATAACCAGAACGTTAATATCAAACCTGGTTCTTAAGGAAGCTTTGGAGATCGCATGAAAAATCATGGCGGGAATTGCCAGATAATAGACGAGACGGTTCGCAGGACCTAAAAATTCAAAGGGAATAAATCCTTTCCGGCAAGCAAACCATCCAAGGATGATTATTACAAATATTGGGATGATAGTGGTTGCAATATTCATAGGCCCCATTCATCACTCTTGACAAACCTATACATTTATAGTCTATTTTGGCAAATTCAGTAAATTTGTCAAGCAGTTAAGCCTGACTTTAGTAATTTTTCAACTAATTAATGAAACAAAATTCCAAACAAAAACAGCATATTTCTTGCCGAACATTTCATGTACGGGCCTCCGGTTGCCGGCTAAGGGTCAAAAGCATTGAGCTTCGATCAGACTCAGTTGGAATAGATCGACCAACACTGGTTTTTCTACATGAAGGCCTTGGCTGTATCGAAGTTTGGCGGGATTTCCCGGAGACACTCTGCGAAGCGACCGGCTGCTCCGGATTGGTATACGACAGAAAAGGCTATGGCGGCTCTGAAAAGTTTGAAGGTCCATGGTCTACGGACTACCTGCAAAAAGAATCTTTATTATACCTGCCTGAACTGTTAAAAGAATGTAATATTGACCATGCTGTTCTCATCGGACACAGCGACGGCGGCACCATTGCATTAATCACCGCCGCTATTCATGGCGATGTGGTTTGCGCTATAATTACAGAAGCCGCACACATCTTTGTTGAAGAGCTAACAATTGAAGGCATCCGCAAGACGATTGAAGCGTTTGAAACAACTCCTTTAAAGGAAAAGCTCGCCCGCTATCACAAAGAGAATACAGAAATAATTTTTTACCGCTGGGCGGATAGATGGCTCTCACCCGAATTTTTGAGCTGGAATATTGAAAGATATCTTCCTAAAATAACCTGCCCGATCCTTGTACTTCAGGGTGAAGACGATGAGTACGGAACTCATGCCCAGATCCAAGGCATCGTCGGCCATGTATCCGGACCTGTCCATTCAAGGGTGATACCGGACTGCGGACATGTCCCCCATTTTCAAGCAAAGCACGCTGTCTTATCCGAGATGACACAATTTATAGGAACAATTGTCAAATAAAAAAAGCCCTGTCCTTTCAGGCAGGGCTGTTTGATATTAAAATCGGAGGCACGGGTTATTCTTTCACTTTGGAATCTCCAGAATCATCTTCAACCTCTTTAGCTTCAGGCTCTTTGGACTCAGTTTCTTCTAATTCAACAGCCGCCTCGGCATGCTTCTCAAGCTTATCATCTGAATCCTCAGTAGTAGATTCGGTTTTTACTTCTACTTCTCCTTTTTCAACCATATCCTCTTCCTTACCTACTATGCCTTTTTCTTCTTCAGCCGCTTTTTCCTCCGGTGCAGTTTCTTTTTTCTCTTCCGCTTCCTTCTTTTCGGCAACCCGCTTTTTATCTACAGCACCTTTGGCTTTCTTTTTTCTTTTTTTCTTCTTTTTCCCCTCTTCGGAATAAATCAGCTCTATCAAGGATATCGGTGCTGCATCTCCGGGACGTCTCCCCAGTTTAACAATCCGGGTGTAACCGCCGGATACGGAGCCGAACTTTTCGGCAGCTTCCGCAAACAGCTTATGAACCACATCCTTTTCCCTTATGATTGAAAGCGCCTGACGCCTTGCATGAACATCACCGCGTTTCGCCAGCGTAATCAAATTGTCGGCCCACCGCCTTAATTCCTTTGCTTTGACATCAGTTGTACGGATACGTTCATGTTTAAAGAGAGAGGTAACCATATTTCTGAACATGGCAGTCCTGTGACTGCTCGTTCTATTTAATTTTAAACCGGCCTTTCGATGTCTCATGGAACAAACTACTCTCCTTCCTCTAAATCTTCCTCAGGGGGCTCAAATCCTTCCAGTTTCATGCCGAGAGAAAGATCCATCTCGCTTAAGACTTCTTTAATCTCGTTCAGAGATTTTCTTCCAAAGTTTTTGGTTTTTAGCATCTCTGCCTCGGTTTTGTTGACCAGCTGATAAATTTTGACGATATTGGCATTCTTAAGACAGTTTGCACTGCGTACGGAAAGTTCAAGTTCTTCAACACTTTTATAAAGATTCTCATTAAATTTAACCTTTTCCTTCTCTTCGACTTTTTTCTCGGGTTCAGGCTCAAGATCTTCGTCAAAATTGATAAAATAAGTCATCTGTTCCTTTAAAATCTTGGCAGCATATGCAACAGCGTCCTCGGGCAAGACACTCCCGTCTGTCCAGACCTCTAAGGTAAGTTTGTCATAGTCGGTTTTTTGACCGACACGAGCATTGCCCACCACATAGGTTACACGTTTAATCGGTGAGAAAACCGCATCGATCGGTATCGTCCCTAAGGGTGCATCTTCATCTTTGTTTGCTTCGGATAAAGAATACCCTTTATCTGTTTTTACGGTCATGGTCATCTTCAATTTTGCGCCATCCGAAAGTGTAGCAATATGACGATCAGAATTTATCACTTCACACCTTCCATCATCACTGATGATATCACCTGCAGTGACTTCACCTTTTCCTTCTGCATCGATGCTTAAGATTTTCGGTTCAGGATCGGAAACCTTAAAGCGTACCTCTTTTAAATTTAGGATAATTTCGGAAACATCTTCGTATATACCTTCAATAACACTGAATTCATGCATAACACCATCAATCTTTACAGATACAATAGCAGCGCCATAAAGAGAAGAAAGTATGATCCGCCTTAAAGAATTCCCAATAGTTATGCCAAATCCCCTCTCAAGAGGTTCACAAACGAATTTGCCGTAAGAGGGCTTACTGGTTACCTGAACCTTTTCGGGCTTTATCATCTTTTGCCAATTCATGCACATGAGCTCATTCGATGACATTATCATATCTCCAAATTTTTGTCTCAGAGGATGATCAGAAGGATATATGAGATGCGACATTGGGTATATCTTACATTCAATATCTCATATCCTAGATCTTACTTTACTTGGAATAAAGCTCCACTATAAGTTGTTCCTGAATGGGAGTTGTTATATCTTCTCGAGTGGGAAAACTTTTTACAATCCCTTTAAAATTCTCTTTTTCCAAATCAAGCCATTGTGGAACGCCTCGCCGCACCACGATATCAAGAGAATCTCCTATGGCCTGAACCTTACGGCTTTTTTCGCGGACTTCCACCACATCGCCTATTTTGATAAGGTATGACGATATATTAACTTTCCTGCCATTAATCAGAAAGTGATTGTGCCCGACAAAATGGCGACCTTGAGAACGGGAATTCACAAAACCCAGACGATAAACTACATTGTCAATCCTACGTTCCAGCATTACCAGCAAATTTGTTCCG
>JASFHC010000114.1:0-7246 GCA_050123435.1 Desulfobacterales bacterium | reverse complement strand
AGCCGTGCCGTCCAAAATGTAGACCACCGCGTCAAAAGGTGCCGTGTGTTCACTTAAGCCCTGGCCCTTATCGAACGCAAACAGGGTGATATTTCCAATTTCTTTTTTAAGCAAGGTTTTGCTTACGACGGAACCGTCTGCATAATCAACGAACTGTTCCAGGTTGAAGGCCTTGCCTTTAAGTGTGCTGGATGGATTGTTCATACAGACCTCCTTTATTACACTGTCAGAAATACCGGTTGCATTTCGATTGGGAATAGGGCTATGCGAACCTGTTATAATTTATAGATTAAGACAAGTTAAACAATGATTCAGGCCTTGAACCAGTCCGATATAACCTTATATATCGTATTCGATCCCGGGAGTCTATATGGATAGGGTATTTTCGAAAAGGAGTCCTTAGCTCAAATGTCAATCTATCACCAACGACCCCTAAATCGGGATCTATGGGGATCTATGGGGACGCCCCTTAAATCACATAAATGAGTCCAGGGCCGACTTGAGCCCATTATATTTCAAGTTCTGAATGATTTTTGTGACCGGACCACTTAGGCAGATCATCGTTTATATCGATAACCCGCAGACCATAAAAGATATGGCACGTTGGTTTAAATTTCGTAGGAACTTTTGATATCCCCCCCAAATTAAAAAGTGATGGAAACGCAAGCCACATATTGCGTCCTTCATCGGCAATGAGGGTGCCACACAAAGCACAGCTGACTTTGCAGGGAAGAATTCTCTCGTGTTTATTGAGTTCACTGTTGTAGAAGTTCAGGTGATCAATGCCTTTGGTAATTCTGACGTCATGTTTGTGAAATATGGCTGCCCATTGCATAGGAGCTCCATGCAGTTTTTGACATGCCAGACAATGACATATTTTTGCATCTACAGGGTCCGAGCACACTTCGTATTGTACCGCATCGCAGTAGCAACTTGCACGGTATTTGGCTTTAAAATTAACATCTGTAATCGACGCGTAATTTGATCCAAATTCTTTTTTCATGAGTAATCATACCTTACTTGAGCGAAAGTCGAGGCTTGTCCGCCTCTGGCTAGAATGCCCCAGATCCAAGGCGTACTGGAAGTCCTGAAGCCCACGTATATTTTCTTTATCAAAATGATTCATGCAGTTTTTAGGTTAAAAAGCACTGTCGAAGTAAATATGTCTTACTGTTTTGGCTCGTAGATAATGCTGATCCGGGGCGGTGGTTCTCGATCGGCTAATCCCAGGATCACATACCGCAGAGAAGAACCTCGGCCTTCATTTTGTCCAGGATTGATACACATCGTACTTCCTAAGAATGAACGAATCGAACCGGATCTATTCGGAGACCCATGAATATGCCCGTGCAACGACACGATGAGTTGATTCTTGTTAGACCATTTTTCGATAAATCGTTTTATGCTGATGCTGCCCACATGCAACCCATTGTCCAGGATATCGAGATGTGTAAAATATGGCGGAGAATGAGAAACAAAGATAAATGGTCTGGTGATGATTTTCGATAACTGTGCCAGATCCTTTTCAATTGTGTCATCTGATGCTAAATTGATAAAGGTTTTTTCTAACCCGCCACTGTAGGAAGTGTATCCATCTAAACGAATCTGGTTGCCTTTTGCGAAAGGCATTTCAGCTGAGTCGGGTTTTTCCCAATCTTTCCTTGTAAAAGGTGTTGGCGGAACATTCATGTAGCCGATAATATCAACATTATCGGTCAGTTTATGTTTTCTCATATGTAACAGAGATAGCAGTTTACCGTCGTGATTTTCCAAAATATATCGATTCCCGATAAAATCGTCATTTGCAAAATCTAAATAAATTGGAATGTCCCGCTGCTTTCTGAATTCCTTGATGGCTGGAATAAAGATATCTCTAAGATATATCTCCTGGGCTTTGAGTACGCCCACCTTTTGAGTATCCGGCAAATAATGCGGAATAATGTCACCACCAACAATAATGTTGCGCACCTTTTCTTTGTCTGCGATCGAAAGCATAGAAAAGAGGTGCTCGGGGTTGGCGTGAATGTCGGAAGCATATATTATTTTCATTTTTGGTTACGGCCAATTAAAGTTTGCGATGAGTATAGGAATTATAGGAGACATCTTATATATCAGGCACTCGAAGTTCTTCAACTTTGAATCCATTTCCAGGCCGCTTTGATTTCCGATCTGTCGAAGTACTTTGCAAATCCGTTCCTTCTGTTTTTTGGTAATACCACCGACAATTTTAAATTTTAACCCCAGGCTTTCATTGGCTTAATTGCTAAACATTAATTCACAATTCATGCTTTGACCCCTTCATTGGCCATATCAATGGTCATCAGAAAGATCGAACCACCTCCGGTCTGCCAGAACCACCGACATGTCGATCTGGCGATCGGGAATGGACCAGTATGTCTTGAGCAATTGCGTTTTTTCTTGGGGCGTGACCCGTCGAAAGCCGTGCTTCTCATAAAAGCGAATCGCCCAAACAGCATCCGCCCAGGTGCCCACCAGCGTCGGGCGAGTGAGCTTCCGGTAAAGCTCGGATAAGAGTTTTCCACCGATGCCCTCATTTTGCTTTGCGGTGCGGACATAGGCATGCCTGATGAGTGTGACGTCTTTCACGTCCTGAATGCCCATAATGCCAATCAACTGACCCTCTTCTTCATAGCCCCAAAAGACCACACCTTGATCGATTTCGTGGCTGAGCTCATCTTTGGACATATAAGGGACATGCCAGCAGTCTTCGGGGATGATGCCGTGGTAAGCTTCTGCGGCATCGTTGATGATCGAATACATGGTTTCAAAATCGTTGGTGTTACATGGTCGAATCATGATATCTCACCTTGAGCGTCAAGCACTTTCTGCACGAACGTTCCCTCTTATTTCCTATTTAACTGGGACCTGACCCTTGTTTTCCAGGAAATGGGTAAGAAATAGGATGAGGCTGGAGCCAAGCCCCAACTCCAGCCCAAAATCGGAACGGTATACGGCTACACTTTCAAGCAGAACATGGTGTGTGTATCTCTAATGCCGCCAATGACTCTTATCTTGTCATATGTCACAGAAAGCATACTGGCGTCATCAGGAGTCTCTACCTCTGCCACGATATCAAAACGCCCGGCAGTCAAATAGACATTTTCCACTCCTTCGATTTTCTTGATTTGACCAGCGACCTCACGGTCGACACCCGGATTTGACGTAATTAGAACAATTGCCTTTGCCATGATATAATCTCCTTTCACAGTAAATAACTCATTGTTGCCAGATCGTTAACGGTTACTATGCTGCTGAATCAGCTTCAGAGGAAGTTTTCGGTGCTGGTTATGGAAAATCCTATACTCGATCAAGAATCAGATTAGAGAATAATGAGATCGTAAGAATCAGCTTTCAATTCAAGTGGATAGATACACCAATGTGCTTGTATGGTCAAGAAAAATAATGGATTAGAGATTTTTTGATATGTTGTTTGGGATGGAAAAATTATAGTTATTTCTGGTATCTAAAGAGGGTTCAATAAAGTTCCCGGCAATTAATCCTTGGGCAATCAAATCCATTATGGACAGCAGTAGTAATGGTTTAAGAGGGGCCTGATAGGTGGTCAGTGCAGACCACTTTTTTCGATCTTTATAAGTCCGCAGGTGGGAAAAGCTTTTGAGGTATTGATCAAGAAACATTTAATCTCCCGGCTCTCAAAACGGTTGATGTGTTTTTTTAATCAAGGATCAAGGCTTGATCTCAATCACTTGGGATTTCCCCGATTCTGCTGAATTATAGCTGATTCAAAATGGACGACTATGTCTCTGAAGTTCCCCACATGATCTCTAGCCAAACAGTCTCCATGTCCGGATCAGTCCATTCAACTCTGTGTTTAAGGTGAACCGGGATATTTATGTAGTCACCAGGTTTTAACTCAATTATGTTGTCGTTTCCTTCAAACAATAAACCGGCACGGCCTTTTAACAGAATAACCCATTCATTTTTATCCTGATCATACCAGAAATCTTTCGGCGAAGCATGTCCTTTTGATACGATCCGTTTAACTTCAAAGGTATCTGTTATTAAAATATCTTGGAATAATTCCTGGGGGATGTTGGCAGGAATGGATGAATAAATATTTTGAATATCGTTCATCAGTCTTTATCTTTCATAAATTTTAAATGGTTGTTGAGTAAAATTTTATAACCATAGAATTTTCAATCTGAATGTTTCATCCGGGTTCTTGAAATCGGTATACACCTGAAGCATTTTCATTTTAATTTAGGATCGAGGCTTGACCCCAGTCCCAATTTTCCTAAGTCTCCTTGAATAAATTCCCAACTAACGTCTGTTATTTTAAATGATCTTCCGTATACAATGAAAGTTCGATCATCCGTTCGAGAAGCTCGTCCGCCGGAAGACCCGGGAAATTGAAATGAACCAGTTCTTTGCAGAACAAGCGACAAATATATCGCAACTTGCGGCTCTTTTGCTGGCCTGCATACACGAAGTCTCTATGACCGTTATTAATGACAATTACGTTCTTTTCCACATCGAATCTTGAACGCCACATCTCCGAGGGTGCCCGTCGATACGTGTAGCCCGGAAGTCCTTTCCGCGATCCTCCGGTCATGGCGGATTGATCAACAAGCATATCGGTAACGGTGATCAACGCCTCATCTGTGCATTCAATCTCTTCCTGATAAACAATGAGCCTTAATGTGGTCAGGCCTGGCTCCGGAGGGGCAATAAAAACCACAGATTCATCATCAGGGTTCAATATCTCACCTTCTCCGTCAACGATTTCCCATCGGTATAACAAATTTTCAGAAACGATTCGCCGTGAGCGATCCCGGCAAACCGCTCGATATTTCTTGCGTCTGTCAACCGGAACAACGCTCGATTTCGGAGAAATCAATGCACTGAACAGGGGGCCGGCATATTCATAAAACTCCTTGCGCCCCTCTTGCCCGTCACCATATTCAGAGGCAGTTTCAAGCATCTCGATTTCTCGGTCTTTTAGACCCGAAGCGGTACCCGTTTCCGATGCTAAAGAAAAAAGAGCGTCTGTTTTCTTTTTACTTTTTCTGGCATGAATATCGAACCAGTCATATTCCTCTTGAGGAAGACGCAGAAACGCTTCCCTGAGCGCACGCTGGACCTTGCGCAAAATTCGCCGGCTGGACCGTTCTTCTTCCGCCTTGCGCTGTTCTTCGATCATTTGTTGTAACTGGATCTCAACCGGCTCAATTGCACGGCAAAAAATGTCAAACTTTTCATCACGAATGACGCCTTGTCGCGTCCCTGGAGTAAGGTTCAAGAATGGTGCATCAAGAATGCCTTGCAGATAACCCGCGGTCCAAGGTTCTTTCTGAAAATTATCGATATCTGTAATCGACGGCAAAATCCGAGTGCCGCCCCGATACAGTCCAACCTGGTTGGCCGAACCGGGATCACTGAGGTACAGCTCCAGGTAAATATCACCCGGAGCGCCCGCGGCAGGTTTGAGGCCGTGAAGCAGGCGCCCGGTGAACTGTCGAGGAACCACAATATACTCTGCCCGGCCCGTCCGATCCACGACCTTGATCTTTACCCCGGACTCTTTGATCCGGTCCCTGAGTTCGGCCGCAAGATACCGCTGGATCTTCTCCCCTGTGAGAGATCGCAGCCCCGGCAACAGGGGATAGACGGTCAAATCTGTTCCGTTGAAAGGAATCAATATACGTTTCTTGGAAACCGTAAAGTTCGGTGAGTCTTTGGTCATGGTCATCTCATATGGGTTTCCATCGAGCCCACAGGAAGTGATACTAAGGTTTCGGCCAACGGTCCAAAAGCTCAAAAGACCGATCCCGAATTCACCCTGGATTCCTTTGACGCCTTCGGCTTTCAAACGCTGTTTGATGGAATCGCAAATGTGGGTCGCCACATGATAAAAATTGGGCAGCCCATTTTTATCTTTTAAAATTCCCTCACCGTCATCACTGATCTTGAGATAAAATTCTCCCTTCTTTTTTCCCCGGGTGATGACGATGTGTCTGGCCCGAGCATCAATACTGTTTTCCACAAACTCGGCTACCGATTTCAGCGGATTGGCCTGCGAACTGGCAATGATGCTGATCGCATTCCAGTGATCCGCTATACGGAGCTTTCCTACAGATGCTTTCTTTTTTTTACTTTTTCGAACCGATTTCTTCACTTTGACCTCTCCATATGACTGTATCTTGATAAAATAATGAAATGATATTATTTTTGATACCCGGTTTCAAGCATTTTAGCCATTGCATTAAAGATTTAAGATATGCCTCATTTTCCTTTCCGGTAGCCCTGACAGATGCCATGTCCCCCGGCCTCCTGTTGACGTATACTATTATCAAATCTGCCCGGACAACTAAACACGGTTATTTAATGGGATGATAGATAATAATTGGCCACCCAATACTTTAAACGGGAATTGTCATTCTGTTGCTTTTGGGCTTCTCTTTTATCTTAAAAAATATCATTGTTATTCGCATTATCGGGATTGTCGGGAGAATGATACTTATTTTACTCGGGTAATCCATCGTTCGAGACGTGTATTTTAGAAACATGCCCACAGACTTCTTGAATCCACCTGACAAATAAAATCATGAGGCTCAGCCATTGTCCGGTAACGGCCTGGAACATCCGGTTATCTGAGGAATCATGGTTTCCATGTCCAATCCTTACCGGTAGATTTGGTGGGCCACTATAGGATTCGCTTTTATGATACAGTTTGAAATATCTTTCAGAGTGTGGCCAAAACTTATAGCGTTTTTTCTGGGGCATGAAGCAAGGGGCCGGGAAGATGGAAATCGTGAAACATTCCAAGTCTTTTTCAATTCCGAATCCAAGGATGCTGCCAGTGCATCCTCGTTCCGTTGGGTCTTCGTCCTTTTTTTACGAGAGGCGCGCCGATCAAGGATGGAGCCCTTTTGATTTTGTCGGTTTATTTTATTGATTAGATCTCGCAATCAAAATGCTAACAAGGGATGGACACTCGCTATCTTTTAATAAATGGTGCGTTAAAGCATAATGTTTTTCTGAACCAAGGTCTTTTTGGCCCTGTTAAACACAAAAATAACACCGTTTTGGGAAAAATCAAGTTATTTACCCCAACGTTCCAAACGTCGAGAATGCTGCAGATTCCTCTGGAAATTCCAAGTTATCTTCATAAAACCTATCAGCCGCTAATCCCTTTTCCACTAAAAAACCTTGTATTATCAAATGTTTCATTGGATCAAAAAAAGAACGATTCTTAAATCATATG
>JASFHC010000113.1:0-7289 GCA_050123435.1 Desulfobacterales bacterium | reverse complement strand
ACTAAAAAATCAATGGGATAATTTAGCGACGAATTGTTCTTAATAACTCCGGAGCGGCTCGGTCTTTACGGGTACTTAATCACAAATTTCCATCGGTTGGAAAGAGAAACACGTCGTCGTGGAGCGATCTCATTGTATTGGAATGCAAATGCATTTGCTCTGTCCCCGAGTTCATTTTTGCTTTCGAGAAGAATTTTTTTTGGGAAATATAACAAGCTTCTTTAAAAAACCTTCTCCCTTGCTCTGAGTTCTGACCATGTTATCATCCTGCAGGGCGATATGTACGATTCTTCGATCATGAGCATTCATTTGACCGATTGCTGCAGGTTTTCCGGTGCTTTTTACTTTTTCCGCCATCCTTAAAGCCAACCGTTGAAGGTTCATTCGTCTCTTTTCAAGATAGCCCTCCACATCTATATGGATGCCGACCCGTCCTTTTCTGTTCTTGTTGACAATTTTCTCCACGAGATATTGAATCGCCTCAAGGGTTTGCCCCCGTTTACCAATAAGTACAGCAGAGTTTCCACCCGTCACATTAAAAATAATTCTATTTGAACCATTTTCGATGGATATTGTTGCGTCTTCTGTTATTAAATCGATTATCTTTTGCAAGGCTTCCCGGCCAATATCCCTTGGATCATCAGCGATACGGTGATCCTCACTTTCATCATTTGAAATTTCTATCTGTGGCCCCACACTTTCTGCAGTTTGTTCACCAGAATTTTCATTTTTTCGCTCGTTACTTATTGTTTCAAAAACGACTGTTTGGGACGGTTCCGGTAATGTAACGCGAATTCGTGCTTTCTTGGTCCCAACAAGTCCAAAAATGCCGGTGGAACCATAAGAAATAACATCATGTTTAAGCTTATCTCGTGGTATATTTAGTTCTTCACAGGCTTTTTTGACAGCCATCTCAACATTTTTATCTTCAAACTCCACACAATGCGACATTCTATAACCTCCGTGATTAAACTTTTTTCTTTTGAATATAGTACTGTTGGGCCATTGATATGATATTATTTACAAGCCAGTATAAAACCAATCCCGAAGAGAAATTGATAAACATAACCGTAAAAACCAACGGCATCAGCATCATCATTTTGGCTTGTGCGGCATCACCCATGGGTGGCGACATTTTTTGCTGTATAAACATGGAGGCTCCCATGATTATGGTTAAAACCGGGATGCCATACGGCGGCTGCATGAAAGGAATGGACACATCGAACCTAAAAAGACGATCCGGAGCGGACAGATCATTAATCCACCAAAAAAATGGCGCGTGTCTTAATTCTATGGCTTCGTACAACATCCGATAAAGAGCAAAGAATATGGGAATTTGTGCAAGCATGGGAAGACACCCCCCCATGGGGTTGACTTTGTATGTTTTGTACAACCCCATGACCTCTTCATTCATTCTTTTCTTATCATCTTTGTATTTTTCCCTAATTTCAGCCATAAGGGGCTGGATTTTTTTCATCTCGGCCATGGATTTATAGCTTTTATTTCCCAGCGGCCATAGAATAATTTTGGTAAACAGAGTTAACATGATTATGGCAACACCATAATTCGGAATAAAATGATCATATATAAAATTCATTATCCACACACACGGTTTGGCAATTACATCAAACATGCCGAAATGGACGGCTTTGACCAGGTCATAATCCAGATCTTTCAAAACCTTCATGCTTTTCGGGCCGAAAAACAGTTTATACTTAAAAACATGCCGGGTACCGGAATTCATCACGACTTCAGGCCGAACATAACCATTTGTGAGTATCTGGTCATCCGCGTAAAGATGCATGCCGCTATCCGCTGGATCATTAGGTATGATGGCGGACATAAAATAACGGTTTTGAACCGCCACCCATCTTATATTCCCTGTGTATATGTTTTTATCCTTTATTTTCTTTATCTTAACCTGTTCGAGCTTATTATTTATCAGCGCACTCGGGCCCGTAAAACCATATCTGCTCTGTTTTGCTGCAGCCGGTTGGACCAAGGAAAGAATAATACTGTCTCGAAGGGTCTCGCCAGACAGGTTCTTAACGGTAACACTAAAATCGATCATATAGGTATCCGGTGAAAAAGAAAATGTCTTTTCAATAGACACCCCCTGAGAAGATGTCCAAACAAAAGAGATGTTTTTCGATTTATCGTAGATATCAACAGAATCCTCATCGACGTCTGCCGAAAACACTGCATCATCAAGACTTTTAAGGCCATTCCCTGCAAATCCCAAGCTGACGGTTCCGTCGGATATGTCCGGGGATATCATTTCAAGTAACGGTGAATGGGCATCTATGGTTTCGCGGTAATTATTAAGGACAAAACTTTTAAACACGGCCCCAGTTTCTGAAATTTTTACCCTATATAAGGGCGTTTTTACCGTGACGGTTCTTGATGGTTTTACCGGCAAATCGGGGACCTTGGCGGCTAAAGGGATTTTTTCTGCTATAATCTTCTCTTTTTTTAATATCTCCTGTTTTTTATCTGTTTTTTGCTCTTTTTCCTGAGCCGGTTTGGGTGGCTGATCCTCTTTCTTTTCTACAAAGAAAAAAGTCCATACAACAAAAACAAGTAATGATAGCGCTATGGCAATAACAAGTCGAGATTGTTCCATTATTTTCTCCAATATTTAGAAATAACCAAATAGACCCCGGTCTGACAAAAATGAATGATTTCTATTCGGTACATGCAGAGGATTAAATGTTTTTATGGGATTGATAGAAAGCAGGCATATATGTTGCCGTCTAAAACCGATATTATGTATGCCGATATTTTTCTATCACGGTTGTGGGATGTTTCGCTTTAAGGAACAGAATCGATTCCCCCTGGATTAAAGGGATGGCACTTTAAAATTCTCTTTAAGGCAAGGAAAAACCCTTTCAGTAGTCCATAACGCAAAATAGCTTGATAGGCATATTCAGAACAGGTTGGATAAAAACGACACGAAGGAGCCAAAACTGGGGACAATATGAATTGATATGCCCTTATCAAAAACAAGGGAATTATCCGAAAGATTCGATTAATGGCCACGACTCCTTGATATGCGATCATAAATATTTTGTAGGGACAAAAAAGTTTGTTTCGATGATAGGGCCGCGGCCTTTTTCTTTGCTATAATATTTATATCCCAATAACCTGTAATAATGTGCCTGTTTAGCCGATAATTTTCGCGAGTAAACCGCTTAATCCTGTTTCGTATTGTTGCGTTTCCCACCTTTTTCGCTACTGTTATACCAAGACGCGATCTTTTAAACCGACCCGGGGAAAATATAGCCACAAAGTATTGGTTTTGGGCTTTCTTTCCGAATTTTGCCAATTGAAGGAACTCTGATTGTTTCAGAATTCTGTCAGCCTTGGTAAAAAAAAAGCGCAAAAAGTGTCTTCCTCTGCAACCCGTTGCTATTTATGCATTTATTATATTATGAATAGATCAAAAACGTTGCTCGTTATACTGATAAACGGATTCTCCCTTTAGATCTTCGCCGGTTAATAATCCTTCTCCCTTGTTTGGTTGACATTCTTTTTAAGAACCCGTGTGTCCGTGCACGCTTTATTCTACTTGGTTGATACGTTCTTTTCATATGTAACATCCTCGATATAATGCCCAGCCTGGGTAATTACCCAAAAAGAACTAACGCTCTTTCCTGCCGATTGAACAGACTGAAGTTTATTAACTTAAAATTCGTTATCAAAGCACAAGCTTTTTATGTTGTCAAGACCCAAAAATATTGAAAAATAACGATCGGTTACTCTTTTAGAATTTCTAAAACATCAAATTCTTCCATATGAAGCTGTGAATTGGGATATATTACGATCTGTTTCCCAATAATTCGTTCAAGGGAAACAATAAGATGGTTTTCCTCGCCATGAAGCATTTCGGCTATTTCCGGATTTACCCTCAAGCTTACCTTGACGCCCATCATGTCGCTAGATTCACGGAGTATTTCTCTGTATATATTATAACATATTGTCTGTCTTGATATGAGATACCCTTCCCCGTCGCAATAAAAGCATGGCTCACATAGAATCCGGGTAAGAGACTTCCTGATCCGCTTTCTCGTCATTTGTATCAAGCCCATCTCTGATATGGGGAGGACGTGGGTTTTGCTCCTATCCTTCATAAGGGCCTCCTTTAGCGCATTGAACACTCTCTCCTGATTTGACTTTTTTTCCATATCGATAAAATCGATAATTATAATACCGCCAATATCCCGGAGGCGAATTTGATAGGCGATCTCCTTTACAGCTTCGAGATTGGTCTTTAAAATGGTTTCTTCAAGATTATACTTGCCGACAAAGCGTCCGGTATTTACATCAATTGCAATAAGCGCCTCCGTATGTTCTATTACGATGTAACCGCCGGATTTTAGCCATACCTTCTTTTTCAACGCACGCGAAATGTCGCCCTCTAAATTATAGGCATCAAAAATCGGTTCCAGACCCTCATAAAACTCCACCGAATCTTTTAGACTGGGAACGAAGGAGTCGAGAAATGAAAGAATAGACTCATAACCGGAACGGGAATCGATGATAAGTTTTTCGGCTTCGTGCACCAGTAAATCCCTCACAGCACGAAGGCTGATGGTAACCTCTTTATGTAAAAGAGACGGCGCCGGAGATGTCTGGTGCTTTTTTTGTATATCTTCCCATAAATTTTTTAAAAAACCCATCTCATATGCTATTTTCTCTTTTTTGATATCTTCCGCAGCCGTTCTTACGATATAGCCGAATTTGTCATTACGTGAAGATTCAACGATTTCCTTTAACCGATTCCGTTCCGTTTCATCCTCTATTCGACGGGATATACCTATATGATCAGATGTCGGCATAAGTACGACAAAACGGCCGGGGAGAGAAATATGCGTTGTTACGCGAGCTCCCTTAGAGCCCAACGGGGCTTTGGCTGCCTGAACCATTATATCTTGACCGTCTGTAATCAAGTCCTCTATATGAAATTCGTGATTCATAAAATACGGAGAAGGGCTTGTGCCATCGATAGAAATGGAATTGTTTTCATCCTCGGTCCGTTCTATCAGCATATTTTCAATATCACCATATCTTCCGCCGTGTATATCGCGTACGTATATAAATGCCGCCTGCTTGAGCCCAATGTCTACAAAAGCGGCTTGCATACCCGGTAGAACGCGTTGCACCCTGCCCTTATAAATATTGCCGGCAATATCTGAAACATCTCCTCGCTCGATAAAAAGTTCCGCTATGTTCCCGTCCTCTAGAAGCGCCACTCGTGTTTCATGTTCTGCAACATTTACGACTATTTTTTTATACATCTTTTTTATTTCCTGTTAAATATTACAGTTTGACGATAGCGGCCTGTTTTATTTCTTCAACGGGTATAAAGAATACTTTTTCAATGACCTCAAACGGTCGCACCGTTCTGCCCGGTTCTTTTTTAAGGGTCATTTTCAGCCTATTCGGATCCGGCAGCTCTATTTTCAAAACCATGTCTTTTAAATCGATGTGTTTTGTTTTCCCCTTTGGTCCGGTTCGAGTAACAATGAACTCTTTTTTGTTTTTAAAACATATTAAGTCTTTCTCGTTAAAAAAACCATCTTTTTTTGTCACAAGATAGGTTGCTGACGACACCGCATTAGATGCGGATTTAGACGAGGCAAGCTGGCAGTTTAACACTCTAATACCTTTTGGAAGATGTTTGTTTAATTGACCGATAATACGTTGCGGTCTGACATCGCCTCTCAATGATAAATAAAAATATTCATTCAGGCTTTCCAAACCCAAAGGCAACGGATCTTCAAATGAAATTTTCGGCTTTGGGTGAAACCCTTGTGTAAATTTAATAGGTATCCCTGCGCGACTGATAGCGCGCAGGAAAATTCTTACCAGTTCAAGATGCCCAAAATACTTTGCCTGCCCCTTTTTTGAAAAAGAAACCTTCAGGTTTTTATAAACGGTGTCTTTAATATTGTCTGCCACAAATTCTTTTGAGGCCATTTTTTCACAGCTATCAAACACCTTGGGCGCGATATTTTTAAAATCACAAACACCGCAATTGTTGCAGTCGCCTCTGCGACAGTCAACGGTAAAGCCACCTTGTTCGGCTTTTTTTAGTTCACCGTTTAAGAAATCTTTTGTTACCCCTGTATCAATATTATCCCATGGCAACGGTTCCTTGGTATCCCTAGCCCGTGTTGTGTAGAAATCCGTATTTACACCCTCGTCGCATAGCGCTTCTTGCCATAGCTGAAACTTAAACCTGTCACTCCAGCCATCAAATTTACACCCTTTTCTATATGCGTTCTGCAACAATCGGCCAAGGCGCCTGTCACCGCGGGCCCAAAGTCCTTCAAGCATGCTGACTTCAGGATTTTGCCATTTAAAATGAACCCTGGATATCTTAAGGTTTTTGTGTAACCATCGAATCTTCTGCCGGGAATCGGCCAAAGAAATCTGTGAAGACCATTGAAAAGGGGTGTGGGATTTTGGAATAAATGTTGCCACACTTACATTGAGCTTGCCCATCCTCCCATTCGGCCCTTTGATCTTACGCAGTTTTTTTACAAGATCGACAATGGCCTGCAAATCCTCATGGGTTTCTGTGGGAAGACCGATCATAAAATAAAGTTTTATCACCTGCCAGCCAAGGCTGAAAGCGTTTTTAACTGTATTTTCAATTTCTTCTTGCGTTATATTTTTATTAATGACTTCCCGGAGCCGCTGGCTACCGGCTTCCGGCGCTATAGTAAACCCCGTCTTTCGGACTTTTTTGACAAGCCGCATGAGCTCCGGTGTTAATGTGTCGACACGCAGTGACGGTAATGAAACCGAGATGCGGCGGGACGTATAACGGTTCATGAGACATTCCATGAGCGGAAATATACATCCATAATCCCCCGTGCTTAAAGATAAAAGAGATATATCCTCATACCCGGTCGAAGCAATACAGGCTTCGGAAAGAGAGAGCAGTGTCTCTAAGGATCGTTCGCGAACCGGGCGATATATCATTCCGGCCTGACAAAATCGACACCCCCTAGTGCACCCCCGTGATACTTCCACCCGAAGGCGGTCATGCACGGGTTTTCCATATGGAATGATGGGTGCATCTGGAAACGCCGATTGGTCAAGATCATCTACAATCGCTCTTTTGACCATCTTATAGTCAGCAAACTCGGGTACAAGGGTCTGGAAACCTTTTTCATCATATTTTGGTTTAAAAAACGAGGGGATATATACACCCTCAATATGGGACCAGTTTCTCAAAAGAGCTTTTTTATCGCTCTTGCCACTCGCTTTCCATGTAAGCC
>JASFHC010000112.1:0-7299 GCA_050123435.1 Desulfobacterales bacterium | reverse complement strand
GGGTAACCTCCAGGATTTCGCCTTTAAACATAGCGCCGCCGGATAAGATCTGTTTGAGTTCAAGTCCCGGTGGAAGGGTTTCATAAAAAATTTTTTCCACATCCGGATGTTCCTTTTGGAAAACAGTGACGATCTCTTTCATTGCCATAAACTGATTTCCGGCCATAAACAGTACAAGGTCTGAAGAATCTGCAACCTCCAGATTATGAAGGTCATCCCCCCTTTCAGACGGGATTATTGGAAAATCTTTTTTATCCATAATATCCCTCCGGATAATTTTAATTTTAAGGATCTAAACCTGTGCCCCTGAGTCGCTGAACCCTGACACCTGAACCCTAAACTTCTAAACTCTTGAACCCTTTAACTGCTGAACCTTGAACTCTTATTATTCTTTTGACACACAAATCTACTTATCCTATATTTCTTAAAATGAAAATAGCATTTATTCATTATCATCTTAAAACCGGCGGCGTAACAACGGTTTTAAAACAACAGGTGGAAGCTCTCCGTGATACGTGTGATCTGTTGGTATTGACCGGCGAAATTTCGGAATCGCCCTTTGTTTGCGATACGGTTCATATCCCTGGACTGGGGTATGATCGCCGGGATCAGAACAGATCAACCCCTCAAGATATTGCGGCCGCAATCACACGGGCGATCCATCTAAAATGGAAAGCCGGATGCGACCTTGTTCATGTTCACAACCCCACATTGGCAAAAAACAGGAATTTTTTGAAAATTCTCAAAGCCCTCCAAAACAAAAATATTAAATTTTTTCTTCAGATCCACGACTTTGCGGAAGATGGCCGACCCTTGGTATATTTTTCTGAGGATGAATATCTTCAAAACTGCCATTACGGGGTCATTAACTCAAGGGATTACAACATACTGCTTGAATCAGGATTAGAAAAAAAGGGAGTTCATCAAATTTTTAATACCATAAATCCTTTTAAGTTAAACACAACAGACGCACCCCAAAAAAACCTGGTTCTATATCCAATTCGAGCACTCCGAAGAAAAAATATCGGAGAAGCAATCCTTATCTCCCTGTTTTTCAAAAACAATGAAACCCTTGCCATTACCCTCCCGCCTAACAGTCCGGCAGACATGGAAAGCCATGCGCAATGGAAGGCGTTCGTAAAAGAAAAAAATCTGAATGTGAAATTTGAAGCCGGTTTATCCCATAAGTTTTTGGAACTTGTCCTGTCCTCCAAGTTTCTTATTACTACAAGCATTACCGAGGGGTTTGGGTTTTCATTTCTCGAACCCTGGACCGCAAAAAAAATCCTATGGGGAAGAAAACTACCGGAAATATGCTATGACTTTGAAAAAAACGGGGTTCGGCTGGATCACCTTTACACACGGCTAACGGTTCCCGTGGAATGGCTGGGCAAAGAAAAATTGTTTAGGACCTGGCGGGCGCGTATACAGAAAGCGTATTCCATGTTCGGAATAATGATCGATAATAAGAAAATCCTAACCGCTTTTGAAAAAATAACCGCAAATGAGAGCGTAGATTTTGGGCTGCTTGATGAAACCTTTCAAAAAACGGTAATATCAAATGCATTATCCGATAAGTCAAATCGCGACAGGCTCATATCGCTTAACCCGTTCCTTTTGGATCCCGGAAATGTGTCAGACAAAGAGGCTCTGATACAACACAACATGAACGCAGTGCTGTTCCATTACAATAAAGCCAACTACAGGAAAAATCTCGTTGATATTTATTCTAGAGTAATCAAGGATGAGGTTTGCCATAAAATAAACAAAAAAGTTCTTCTTTTAAAATTTTTAACTCCAGAAGATTTTAGCCTTCTCAAATGGTGAAATTGTGGAAAAAAATGATCTGATCTCCAATTATATAGAGCCTATTTCCCCGCTTCCTACGTCTTTGAAGCCAAGCGGAAACCTGGAAGAAAAAATCGAGGCTATTCTTTTTGACCTATATGGCACACTCTTTATCAGCAGATCTGGCGATATCGGTATGGCAAAGAAGAACTCACCGCAAAGGGAAAAACTAGAAAAATTGCTTCAAAAATTTGGGACTAAAAAAGATAGTCAATCCGTTTTAAACCGGTTCTACGCTGCCATAGAAAACCAACATGAGCTGCTCAAGAAAAAAGGGGTTGACTTCCCGGAAGTTGAAATAGACCAAATTTGGATGCGCGTGCTTAAAAATGACAATCTTGAAAGCGTTCGAGAATTTGCCGTCACATTTGAGCTGATCGCAAATCCTGTATATCCCATGCCCAACCTTGAAACACTGCTTTCGGTCTGCCAAGATTCGAATGTATTGATGGGTATTATATCAAACGCCCAGTTTTACACCTCATATCTGTTTAACTGGTTTCTTGGCTCAACTCCGGAATATCTTGGATTTCATCCGGATCTTATCCTTTATTCATATAAATTCGGATATGCAAAACCATCCACATTCATGTTTCAGGTTGCGTCGGAACGGCTTAAAGATATGGACATCTCTGTTCATTCAGCTCTCTATATCGGGAATGATATGTTAAACGATATCTATCCCGCAAAAAAAATAGGATTCAAAACAGGGCTCTTCGCCGGTGATGAAAGATCACTGAGGTTGAGGGAAAATGACCCGAAATGCAAAAACCTTTCTGCTGATCTTGTGATAACCGATCTTGTTCAACTTCTCGACCACATAAAATAATCTTATCTGTGAACACTGCAATTTTGCACGGGTTTAGGTTTTACGGTATTTAATTGACGAAACTATACCCATTGTCTCAAAATTTTAACAAATTAAAATGATATTGCTAAAAATTAAAAAAAAGCATATGAAATAAAAAACGTTCCCATGATTGTATGTAACATCTCAATTAATTATTTTACAATTTTGAAAAATTCGGGTTAATAATGGTCATCTGATTATGCCGTCAGAATGGAATGCTGGAATACTGGAATGCTGGCATATGGATATTAAGAACGAAAATAAATTATTTAAATTTTCAAAACCTCCTTAAAACCCATTACCCAATTATTCTATTACTCTTCTATTCCAATTAAAACAATGCGTTTAAGTTTTACCTTTAAAGGAGCCGATTATGAAAAAAAACTGTAAATTAAAGCCTTCGGATCTAAGGTCAATATGTGATTCCAAGATGTTTACCTTTAAAGATACTGCGCAGGTAAATCCGCTGGATGAAGTCATCGGGCAGGAACGAGCGGTTCAGGCCATAAACTTCGGCCTGAACATGAAAAGTCCGGGATACAACATTTTTGTTACAGGATTAGAAGGCACCGGGAAATCTACCATCATCAGAGACCTCGTTAATCGGCAAGCCAAAATCTTACCATCACCGGTTGATTGGTGCATGGTCAATAATTTTAAAGATGAATACCGCCCCAAAGCCATTTCCGTACCCACGGGTAAAGCCACCCGGTTCAGTAAAACAATAAGCAAGTTAATTGGTGATCTGAAAAAGGAGCTACCCAAAGCCTTTGAACATGAATCGTATCACCAGAGACAATCTGAAATCCAAAAAAAGTATTCGGATCAACAAAAAGAGATTATTCAGAAACTCGAGGCGTCCGCAAAGGAAAGAAATATCCAGATTAACAGGACAAAAACCGGGTATCAAACCATCCCCATTGTTAAAGAAAAGCCGATTTCACCGGAAGAGTTTATGGCCCTTCCTAAGGAGACACGAACGGAAATCGAGGAAAGAATTAGTGCGGTTCAGTCCGAAGTCGATGCCACGATCCGAGAGCTTAATAAAATTAACCAGATAATGACCTCTCAAGTTGAAAAGCTGATGGAGGAAATCGCTCTATTTGTGGTAAAACAGCGGATAGACATTATTCGGGAGGAATACAAGGAGTGCAAAGACATTCTGGCCTATCTGGACGATGTGCAGATGGATGTCCTGGAGAACGTTAAGGACTTTATATCATCCCAGGAAGCAGCATCACCCATTGAAGGATTTATGATTCAGTCCGCCAAACCTTCTTTTCAACGCTATGAGGTCAATGTTCTGGTAGATCAAAAATCTTTAAAAGGTGCACCGGTTATTTTCGAAACAAACCCGACGTATCACAATGTTTTCGGTCAAATTGAAAAAAGAGCGCATATGGGAACCATTATCACAGACTTTAGCATGGTACAGGCCGGATCGCTCCTCAGAGCCAACGGCGGCTATCTGATAATGGAAATCGAGTCTATCCTCATGAACCCGTTCGTGTGGGAAGCGCTCAAACGTGCCTTACAAAACAAGCTCCTTTTCATAGAAGATCTTGCTTCAGGCCTGGGATACGGCACGTCATCCCTTCGGCCGGAACCGATCCCGCTGGAAGTTAAGGTTGTCTTATTCGGCAGCTATCACCTTTTTCACTTGCTCCAGAACTATGATTCAAAATTTAATAAAATTTTCAAAGTCAGGGCGGATTTTGACCATGAGGTGGAAAAAAACCAGGACACAATTCAACAATATGCTCGCTTCATTGCCCGTGCGTGCAA
Organism: Desulfobacterales bacterium; assembly: GCA_050123435.1. Classification (GTDB taxonomy): domain Bacteria; phylum Desulfobacterota; class Desulfobacteria; order Desulfobacterales; family UBA11574; genus S5133MH16. The sequence goes on along the minus strand of JASFHC010000112.1, from coordinate 2,816 downwards.
AGAAGAGAAGTTGCTGCCGTTAACCCCCAAAGGTGTTGCCGCCATTGTAGAATATGGTGAAAAATATATCGCCAACCAAAAAAAGCTTTCACTCAGATTCGGCGCGATTATGGGAATTTTAAAAGAGGCTGACTACTGGGCAAAGAAAAGGAATGCAAAACGGGTTTCAGACAAAGATGTTATCAGAGCTTTCAATGAATATCGATTTCGGTATAACCTTTATGAAGAAAAAATACACGAATCCTATGTGGATGATACCATTATGATCGATGTGGACGGGGATGTTATCGGACAGGTAAATGCCCTTTCCGTATTTCAAATCGGCGATTTTATGTTTGGACGTCCTTCCCGAATCACTGCCGAAACCTATATGGGCAAACAGGGTGTTGTTAATATTGAACGTGAAGCCAAGCTGAGCGGTAAGACCCATGACAAAGGCGTTCTGATTCTCTCCGGCTATTTGGGACGAACTTTCGCACAAAACTACCCATTAAGTTTATCAACAAGCATCACTTTTGAGCAAAGCTACAGCGGCATCGACGGTGACAGCGCTTCTTCGACGGAACTCTATGCTATTATCTCAAGCCTTTCAAACATTCCCATCCATCAGGGGATCGCTGTAACCGGTTCAGTAAATCAAAAAGGGCAAATTCAGGCCATCGGAGGGGTCAATCAAAAAATTGAAGGATTTTTTGACGTTTGCAAAAGCAAAGGACTTACCGGCAAACAGGGAGTATTAATTCCCCGGGCCAATGTAAAAAATCTGATGCTTAAAAAAGACGTGATCGATGCCGTAAGAAAAGGAAAATTTCATATCTATCAGGTCGCTACGATTGAAGAAGGAATAGAAATATTAACAGATGTTCCGGCAGGGACTCCGGACGAAGAGGGCTACTTTCCCGAAGGAACCGTTTACGGCAAGGTACAGGAAAAGCTTAAACGATATCTGGAACAATCATTTAAGCTGAGAAAACAATTTGAGGATGAAGACGAAACGCACCCTACGATTATATAAACAAGGTCTTACACATGAATATAATCACAACTTCAATAGAAGGCGTCCTTGTGATTGAACCCGAAGTATTTGAAGACAGCCGCGGCTTTTTCATGGAGACATACCACCGGAGCAGATACATGACATTCGGAATTAATAGGGTGTTTGTTCAAGACAACCTTTCTTATTCCGTGCGCGGTACCGTCAGAGGACTTCACTACCAGATCAAAAACCCCCAGGCCAAGCTGGCACAGGTAATAAGCGGTGAGGTATTTGATGTGGCGGTCGACATCCGTCCGAATTCTCCCACCTTCGGCAAATGGACAGGTTTCCATCTTTCGGATCGAAACCGGCGCCAGTTATTTATTTCCGAAGGATTTGCCCACGGCTTCTGTGTGGTGAGTGAAGTCGCCTATTTTTTATACAAATGCTCGGATTTTTTTGCGCATGATGACGAAGGGGGAATCCTCTGGTCCGATCCTGGCATCGGTATTGAGTGGCCGGTTGAAAATCCAATCATTTCTGAAAAGGACAAACAATATCCATGTCTGGCTGAAATTGGTCCTGATGAGCTTCCTGTTGTATAAAAATCTAATATCTACGGATCATATCGACTGCTTCTTCAAATTTTTTGCTGATCATAAGCGTCATCTCGGCGGCATCCTCAAGCAATGATCCCGCTTTATCCATACTTTTGTCTTTTGCTTTTTTTGCCCAATCCCTGTATGTTTCGGCGTGATCTTCATTATGCTTTATCCAGTGTTCAAGCAATTTGATCATTTTTTCATCAAATGATAACGTACTCTCAATTTCATGGTCATGATGGTGGTGATGATGTGCCATTTGAATTCTCCTTTAATAAACGTTTAGAAACGAAACCCTATCAAAACCAATTACGGGGTTTGTATTTACAGCTATGGATACTAAGAGTCAATACATTAATAAAAAGAAAGTCGCCGTACTACTCTTTCTTGTGGGGGGTGTTTTTTCCGGAATTTTGGCCGGGGCCTTTCTTGCACTTACCCATGATCTCCCCCAAATCCTCGGCCTTGAAACATTTAGACCGTCCGCTGTCACACGAATTTACTCGGCGGACAATGTGCTCTTGGCAGAACTTTTTGTAGAAAAAAGAGATCCGGTCCCGCTTAAAGCCATACCCGATGATCTTAAGAAAGCGCTGATCGCTACCGAAGACCGAAAATTTTACCAGCATAGCGGTGTGGATCTCAAAGGAATTCTCAGAGCCTTAATCAGTAATATCCGAGCCGGAGAATTTGTTGAAGGCGCTAGTACGATCACCCAGCAACTTGCGAAAACCCTTTTTCTCACATCCCGTAAAACATTGTTGCGCAAGATCAAAGAAGCATTTCTGGCCTTTCAGCTGGAGCGGCGGTACACAAAAGATGAAATCCTGGAATTGTATCTTAACCAGGTATATTTTGGAAGCGGCGCCTATGGTGTAGAATCGGCAGCAAAGATATTTTTCGGTAAACCTGCAAAACACCTAACGCTTGCCGAATGCGCCCTGATTGCAGGCCTTCCCAAATCACCATCACGGTATTCCCCTCTGGTTGATAAAGATCTTGCGATAAAACGGAGAAATATCGTCTTAAAACAGATGAGAGATACCGGTATTATATCGGAAACAGCCTTTACTAAAGCAAAAGAAGAACGGATTTTTCCTATCAAACAAAATAATAATCCGATCAAAGCGCCATACTTTGTGGATTATATAAAAAATTTTCTTGAAAATATTTTAGGATCATCAAGGCTCTATAAAGGCGGTTTGACCGTTTATACAACACTGGATTTTAATCTGCAA